>NZ_CAJZFJ010000020.1 GCF_915070105.1 uncultured Porphyromonas sp. | reverse complement strand
CTTGAAGGCAGAGATCCATTTGCTGAGACGCTCCTTCATCCCTTCTCCTGAATTATTGCGAACGATAAAGGGGAGCTTGAGCTCGGGGTGGTCACCCAGCAGATAAAACTCCCATGGGTGGAAGTAGACAACCAGGTAGCCATCGTGCCTAAGCGTGCGCCGACAGAGCCAGCGATATAGCCCAAAGGGTAGATTGTGACACGATAGCCAAAAGAGCGGGAAACGTAAGATGGGCGTTACCGAAGCAGGGATCTGAAGTATCCCCTCCTTCATGAAGTAGGTTCGAGGTGCAGATAGGTGCATGTACCGGCCAGGGATGAAGGTGGGGTTTAGGGAGGAATTGTAGGTATATCCTGCCCTCTGCACCTCTTGCTCTGCTACGGGCATCATACGTGCCTGACGATAGCCACGTATAGTGACACCAGTCTGTGTCTCTAGGGCATCCTTGCTTCGCTTTAGATCTGCAGTCTCAAAGGTCCAGTGGTAGTAGCCATGCGAGGCAAGTTCATGTCCTTCGTCGAGGAGACGGGTGATGACAGCTGGGGCAAGTTGAGCAAAGTTAGCTGTAGAGAAGAAAGTCGCTTTTACCTGATGCTCCTTTAGGATATCTAGGATAGCCTCTGTACCTGCTATCGAGATACGTGCTTGCTCCTCCATCGGTAGCTCCACACCATGCTCCCTCGGTACGTCGAACTCCTCAATGTCGAAGCTGAGGAGGATGCGACGTGGAGATGTCTGTTCTTTACCTCTGCTCATTAGTGCATAATCATAAGGATTGTCTTCCACTGGATGGCTTACTTAAAGAGCGCAGCTAGCTTCGTGACGCTTGCCTCGACTGGAGCACCTTCGTAGAGGATCTCATAGACGGTGTTGCAGATGGGCATGGTCACTTGGTAGCGTTGGTTGATCTCGTGGATGCACTTAGCTCCGTAGTATCCTTCGGCTACCATGTTCATCTCCATCTGGGCTGCGCGTACGCTGTAGCCCTTCCCGATCATGTTCCCAAAGGTGCGGTTACGGCTGTAGCTGGAGTAAGCCGTCACGAGTAGGTCTCCGAGGTAGACGGACTCAGTGACATCACGGTTCAGTAGGTGAACTGTCCCGACGAAATGACTCATCTCTGCGATAGCATTGGAGATAAGGACAGACTGGAAGTTGTCCCCCTTGTTCATGCCATGGCATATCCCTGCGGCGATGGCATAGATGTTCTTGAGCACGGCTGCGTACTCTATGCCTACGACGTCACGGCTTACAGCGCAGTGAACGTAGTCATTGCTGAAGAGCTCCTCGCTAAGCACCTTGGCCTTGCCGAGGTCGAAGCATCCTACAGTCAAGTAGGACATCCGATCCTTAGCTATCTCCTCGGCATGGCAAGGCCCTGCGATGACCCCTATCTGACCAGGGCGTAGCTCCTTGTATTCCTGTAGGTAGTCGGAGATAAGGATGTTCTCCTCAGGTACCATCCCCTTGATCGCATTGATGATGAGCTTGGTGCGGATGACCGAGGTACGTACTCGCTTGAGGTAGTAGCGGATGTAGGGGGAGGGGGTGGCCAAAATCACCGTGTCACAGGCACGGAAGAAGTCATTGACATCTGAGTCGGTAAAGAAGGTGATACGAGAGGTATCGAACGTCACCGAGGTCAGATAGTTGGGGTTATGCTTGAGGCGGGTAAACTCCTTGATGTGATTGGCCGTACGAAGGAGCCAGTTGAGGTGTGGCTGCCTCGTCAAGACGATCTTAGCCAAGGCTGTTGCCCAGCTCCCTCCTCCGAGGATGCCTATACGTCCGGGTAGGTTTGAAGAGACTTCTGCCATGATACTAAATCCTTGCAGTGCGGTGAATAGGGTACTCCAAAGCCGGCTGCGCTATCTGTGACTCTGCCCAGTGGCGGTCACTCAGATGGCTCGTGATACCTGCAGTGGCACTACATATATTATGCTGTTGCACTCTATATGCACCCTGTAGAGTAGAGATATTAACTAGCGATGCTACGTACATCTTCGCTGCCGAAGTGGCTATGGATAGGCCTTTATTATAGGCCTCTCCATAGTCCTTTTACTCAGTCCAAGCCGTCACCTCTTCTAGGGTAATGGCTGGGAGCTCTAGCTTATACTTCTTCTTGATGTCCATGAGTTGCTGGAGTAGGCGACCGGGCCTCTCCTCAGCCTTTACAGCTGAGAGTGTCAGGTAGCCTGCCTTATGCAGTACGGGTACCCATTCCTCGGGAATACCTGCAGAGGCAAAGACCTCCTTCTTGTCACGAGGTAGGACCTTCTCGGGTCGCATCTGAGGGAAGAGTAGTACTTCCTGAATGCTTTCTTGTCCTGTCAGGAGCATGACCAGACGATCCATACCTATGCCCATACCGCTAGTGGGGGGCATGCCGTACTCAAGGGCACGGAGGAAGTCAGCGTCGATGAACATAGCCTCGTCATCGCCCTTCTCTGAGAGACGGAGCTGATCCTCGAAGCGCTCACGCTGGTCGATGGGGTCATTGAGTTCGGAGTAGGCATTGGCAAGTTCCTTACCATTGACCATGAGTTCGAATCTCTCCGTGAGGAGTGGATTCGTGCGATGCTCCTTAGTTAGAGGGGACATCTCCTTGGGGTAATCGGTAATGAAGGTAGGCTGGATATAGCTTCCCTCACACTCCTCTCCGAAGATTTCGTCGATGAGCTTACCCTTACCCATTGTATCATCGACCTCTATGCCGAGGCTCTTGCAGGTAGCACGTAGCTCCTCCTCGTTCATGCCACTGACATCGATACCTGTATGCCCCTTGATGGCATCGAGCATCGTGATTCTGCGATAGGGAGCCTTGAAGTCGATCTCACGCTCTCCGACCTTGACCTTTGTGGTACCAAGCACACTGAGGCAGATATGCTCTAGCATCTGCTCCGTGAAGCTCATCATCCAGTCGTAGTCCTTGTAGGAGACATAGATCTCCATAGCGGTGAACTCGGGATTGTGCGTACGGTCCATACCCTCGTTGCGGAAGTTACGGCTGAACTCATAGACTCCCTCGAAGCCCCCTACGATGAGACGCTTGAGATAGAGCTCATTGGCGATACGCAGATAGAGGGGGATGTCTAGTGCATTGTGGTGCGTGATGAAGGGTCTTGCAGCTGCACCACCGGGTATGGGCTGTAGGACGGGAGTATCAACCTCGATATAGCCACGGTCGTTGAAGAACTGACGCATGGCATTGAAGATGCGAGTACGCTTGAGGAAGATCTCCCGTACGTGTGGATTGACTACGAGGTCTACATAACGCTGGCGGAAGCGTAGCTCGGGGTCGGTAAAGCTGTCGAAGACCTCACCGTCCTTCTCCTTAACGACGGGGAGGGGGCGCAGAGCCTTCGATAGGAAGGTGAGTGAGTGAGCTTGTACAGAGATCTCGCCCATCTGTGTGCGGAAAACTTCTCCCGAGACACCGATGAAGTCACCAATGTCCATGAGCTTCTTCACTACACTATTATATAGAGTCTTGTCCTCACCTGGGCAAAGGTCATCTCTCGTGATGTAGATCTGGATACGTCCAGTCGAGTCCTGTAGCTCTAGGAAGGAGGCCTTGCCCATGATACGGCGGCTCATCACTCGACCTGCTACACTGACGGCTCGGCGAGGTGCTTCGTCCTCGAAGGTATCTAGTATCTCACGGGCATATCCCGTGACCTTATACTCCTCTGCGGGATAGGGGTTAATACCAAGGTTGCGAAGCTCCTCTAGGCTACGACGGCGGAAGATTTCCTGCTCGCTCAGCTCTAAGATATTCATTTCTTAATCTATGCTGTCTGAATATTTACTTTTCTCGTTAGCACAAAGATACGTCATTTATCTCAAAGAATTAGTAGAGGAGCCCCTATAGAAAGGCTCAGGAGATTCCCCCTCGTGGGGAAGCCTCCTGAGCCTTTCTGTATTGTGCTCGTTTCGTGTGCCTCGACTAGAGCTCTGTAGAGTCTGCACTAGCCTCAGCGACGGCAGGCATGATCTTCACGAGCTCAATCTCGAAGACGAGGGTGCTGAAGGGCGGGATCTTCTCTCCTGCATAGCGTGCACCATAGGCTAGGTCTGAGGGGATAACCACCTTGACCTTACCACCAGGCTTCATGAGCTGTAGGATCTCTGTCCAGCCCTTGATCACGCCGTCTACACGGAACTCAGCAGGCTTGCCCTTAGACTCGTCGAAGACAGTGCCGTCGATGAGCTTACCTACATAGTTCACCTGTACCATATCGGTAGCAGCGGGAGCGTTACCATTACCTTCCTTGAGAACCTGATAGGCTAGACCGCTAGCTGTGGTCTGTACACCAGCTTCCTTCTTGTACTCGGCCATGAAGGCAGCACCCTTGGCCTTGTTCTCACCATACTGCTCTTCCATCTGCTTTTCCATTTCAGCTTCGTACTTCTTACGGTCAGCTTCAGCCTTGATGTCGTAGTACTTCTGAGCGATAGCACCTAGGCTGTCAGCCAGAGTAACACGAGAGGCAGAGTCTGCGCTCAGAGCCTTCTTGAAGCCGGCCATGAAGATAGCCTTCTTTAGGACAGAGTCGTCCTTGAAGCGCATAGCAGCCTGTACACCCTGCATCTGACCGACGTAGTACCAGAGCTTGGTGGTGTCGCTGTTGAAGCCTTCTTCGAAGCCCTTGAAGAATAGAGCGGAGTCTACGTTCTCTCCTTGAGCCTGTGCGCCCTTGATGGCATTAAGTAGTTCGCTAGCGTTGCCGAAGCCTACGGCATAGGATACGCTGTCAGCGTTGTCCTTGAGGTTGGCATTCCCACCCTTGTCACAAGAGTAGAGACCGAGTGCCATAGCTGTAGCAGCTAGGAGGATTGAAATCTTCTTCATTGTTGTCTATTGATATTAATAGTTTGTATTCGTTGCTATCTTTTTCGTCCGAGGGACTTCTTTTTGGCTGGGGTGTTCTTGGCTGGTTGCTCGGTAGCAGGCTCCTCGCTAGGAGTTGCCACTTCCTTGCTCTGATAGGGCTTGACCTCCAATAGCTCTATCTCAAAGAGTAGGGGCGCATTGGCAGGAATCACTCCTCCAGCACCTCGGTCGCCATAGGCTAGTGAGGGGGGGATGAGGAACTCATACTTCGCTCCTCGGGTCATCAGTGCCATCCCCTCTGTCCATCCGGGGATAACGTCCCCGAGGGAGAAGGTCGCAGGCTCGCCACGCTCATAGGAGTTGTCGAAGACCTTACCACTAGCTAGCTTTCCGATGTAGTTCACCACCACGGTGTCCTGCTGTGTCGGGCGAGGTCCCTGTGAAGCTCGTAGTATGCGGTACTGCAGCCCGCTCTCGGTGACCTTGACTCCCTCCTTGCTCTTGTTGGCATTGAGGATAGAGTCAGCTGTGGCAAGGGAGGCCTTACGCTGAGCCTCACGGATGCTCATGTAGTAGTTTTCGAAGATGCGCTTAGCCTCCTCGGCAGAGATCTTGCTAGGCTCCCCGAGGAAAGCATCCGAGAAGCCCTGGATCATCTGTCGTCTATCCATCGAGTCACCAGGAGCCTGAGCGGCAGCCTCGGCAAAAGCCTCGCTACTGAGCATGCCAAAGGCATAGGACACAGAGTCCCGCTGAGTGAGGAGCCCCGTGGAGGTCGCTTTCTTCTTGACAGAGCATGCGCCTAGACCTAGGCATAGACCTCCGAGTAGGAGTGTATAGAGTGGGGTAGAGCCTTTCATAGCTTACTTGGCAGCGATGGCGATGAGCTCGATGATGAAGATCAGTGTGCTCCCTGGCTGGATCATCTGTCCTGCACCACGATCACCGTAGGCTAGGTCAGCAGGGATCACGACCTTCCACTTAGACCCTACGGGCATGAGCTGGAGGATCTCTGTCCACCCCTTGATGACGCCCTGAAGAGGGAAGGTAGCTGTCTCACCACGATCCATCGAGCTGTCGAAGACCTGACCATTGATGAGCGTACCGTGGTAGTGGCACTCTACGGAATCGGTGAGCTGGGGCTTAGGCCCTTCACCCATCTTGATGACCTCGTACTGGAGACCACTGGGTAGGGTCGTCACACCAGCCTTGTGGCTGTTGATCTTGAGGAACTCCTCCCCAGCCTCCTTGTTACGCTCTATGGCACGGCGCTGTACGTCCTGGAAGTAATTGTTGATGACCTCCTTGGCTTCCTCATAGCTCATCTCTGGCTGCCCCTCCTCATATACGGTGCGAAAGGCCGTAAGGAAGTCCTCAAAGTTGATCTCCTCAAAGCCGGAAGCTCGGAAGTTCTGACCGATGCTCAGCCCTAGGGCGTAGCTTACCTTGTCCATGTCTATTTTATCCTATTTATATAATGTAATAATCTGTTTGTATAGGGGTAGTAACGCTACCCCCAGCTATCGAGGCACAAAGTTAATGATTTCTCGGGATAAAGTGAGCCTGATACCCATACCATCGAAATGGTACTTTCACCCGCTAAGTGCTACATAGGTATGGACGTTCATATGTCTCTAGTTAGGGGGATGAAAACGAACATACTGAGAGCGCTGATGCGCTCTCAGTAAGAACGCCTCCGTCACCTTACATAGGTGACCGAGGCGTTCATTATAGGAGCGTAGAGCCGGACTAATGCTCTGATAGATCTAATAGGTCTAATCAGCCTAATGGGGTGATTAGAAAGAAGACCAGCCCTGCTGACACGAAGGTCAATAGGGCTGGTCGGATGTGATACCTTGTAGGAAAGGGCTATAGGAGCTGCTGGCTACGGCGAATGAAGGCGGCTAGTGCCTCACCCGTCAGTAGCCCACTACCTAGGAGTGCAAGGTCTACCAGCTGACCAACAAGGGGCTCTCGGTCTCCGAAGGCTCGGAGCTCGGCATTGATCTTACCCTCTATCTCAGCCTGCTTGGCAGCTAGTGCGGAGAGCTCTTCGCGCTCAGTGGCAGTGACCTCCTCGGGCTTCTTGGCAGACTGTGCAGAGCGTGCATCCTCTACGAGCTTTGTCTGCTCGGCAAGCTCTGTACGTAGGCTCTGGAGCTTGGGCTCGATCTCACTCTTCTCCGAGGAGAGGAGGCGTGAGAGGAGGGCATGGTCGGTATTGAGTACGACGTTGTAGCCCTCGGGGAGGTCGCCATAGAAGTTCATCCCTGGCTGTAGACGTGCCATCTCCTGCATACGGCGCATGAATTCGCCCTGAGTGATCAGTACGGCATCCGCCTCTGCTCCTAGTGCCTCGAAGACGACACTATAGTTACGCTTCTCGTCCTTGGGCAGGCGAGCCTTGAAGATCTCTGAGAGCGTCTTCTGCTCCTCTACCGATAGGTGGCTTTCCTTAGCTTCATCCTTGACGATGAGCTTGGCGATGGAGTCAGAGTCTACACGTACGAAGCGGGTCTTCTCTAGCTTCTGCTCCAGCTGAGAGATAGCATGGACGTCAAGTGGCCCATCGAGGACAAGGACTGAGTAGCCCTTCTCTCTGGCTCGCTCGATAGCGCTGTACTGCCCCTCCTTGTCGTTGGTGTAGAGCCATACGAGCTGTCCATCCTTGTCTGTCTGCTCGCTCTCGGTGAGGGTACGATACTCCTCGAGAGTGAAGTACTTACCATCGAGGTCGGTGAGCAGGTCAAACTTCACAGCACGCTCATAGAACTTCTCATCAGATAGCATCCCATACTGGACGAAGACCTTGAGGCTCTCCCACTTCTCCTCGAAGAGAGGACGCTCGTTGCGGAAGAGTTCATCTAGGCGATCAGCTACCTTCTTAGCGATGTGATTCGAGATTTTCTTCACCTGCGCATCGCTCTGTAGGTAGGAGCGGGAGACGTTCAGGGGAATATCTGGCGAGTCAAGTACCCCATGCAGTAGGGTGAGGTACTCGGGGACGATACCCTCGACCTCTTCGGTGACGAAGACTTGGTTGGCATAGAGCTGGATCTTGTTACGCTGTAGCTCCATCTGGTTCTTCACCTTGGGGAAGTAGAGGATACCAGTGAGGTTGAAGGGGTAGTCTACGTTGAGGTGGATCCAGAAGAGTGGCTCTTCGAAGGTCTGAGGATAGAGCTGATGGTAGAACTGTATGTAGTCCTCATCCTTGAGCTCGCTAGGCTTCTTCGTCCAGGCAGGGTGAGTATCGTTGATCTGGTTGTCCTCCTCAGTATCTACGTAGGCACCATCCTTCCACTCTTGCTTCTTGCCGAAGATGATGGGGATGGGGAGGAACTTGCAGTACTTGTTCAGCAGCGCAGAGAGGCGGTCACGGGATAGGAACTCCTCGCTCTCGCTGTCTATGTGCAGGATGATGTCCGTCCCACGCTCGGTGCGACTGCCAGCCTCCAGGATGTACTCTGGGCTACCCTCACAGCTCCAGTGGACAGCCTCTGCACCCTCCTTGTAGGACTTGGTCTGGATCTCCACACGGCTGGAGACCATGAAGGAAGAATAGAAGCCCAGCCCGAAGTGACCTATGATGGCGACCTTGTCATCCTTGTACTTGTCGAGGAACTCCTCTGCTCCCGAGAAGGCGATCTGATTGATGTACTTCTCTACCTCCTCTGCTGTCATCCCGATACCACGGTCACTGACAGTGATGGTCTTGGCCTCGGGGTCGAAGCTGATACGTACATCTAGTTCCCCGAGCTCCCCCTTGTATTCGCCTGCCGAGGCTAGTGTGCGTAGCTTCTGCGAAGCATCGACTGCGTTGGAGACGAGTTCGCGCAGGAATATATCGTGCTCACTGTACAGGAACTTCTTGATGACGGGGAAGATATTCTCACTCGTTACCCCGATCTTACCTTGCTTGCTCATACGTTGGTCTTATCTTGTCTATAATTTGATGTATACATGAAAAGTACAGAGGCGAGGACAAAGCTAATGCCATTGTCCTCGCCTCTGTCATTATGTCATTGGGTACACAGGGCTGACGTATGAAATCACCATAGTGCGAGGGCAAAGTCGTCAAGGAGCATACGCCGAAGATAGAAGTATCTATGTCCCAGCATAGATATGCCAAGCGAACACCTCCTACCTAGGAGGGATGAGTATACACGTGTGTACACAACTGTATACCCACGTGTACACAACTGTATACACGCGTGTACACAAGTGCGCTCTAAGTATCTCCTCTCTAGGGCTCGTTTGTAGGTCTGTTTCTTGGGAATAGCCTAGGATCTTTAGTGATGGGCTAAGGCTCTCTAGGATATGAAGCGATACTCCCGAAGATCCAAAGGCAGGAGTGTACGAGCGAGATCATGCGTCAGCCCTGCCCCCTTTGCGGGGATACCCCTATAGTTTCGGCTAAGGAAAAAGACTACCTTTACCTCAAAATAAAGGAAGAACCAACAAGGACAGCATACACCGTGCGATGAAGGTAATCCCAATCATACAAGGACTAGCGTACAACTACAGACATCATACAATACTCTACCTATAACAAGCAATCCCATGATCAGAAAAAGACCCTTATTCATTCTCCTACTCCTCTCGGTCGTCCTCCTCAGCAGCTACTCACAGGAGCAGAAGCGCAAGGGGTGGTCAGAGTGTAGACCCAAGCCCGAGAGCCTCAAACTACAAAAGGAGGTTATAGAGATGCTCATACGCAACCCTATATATAATCGAGACACCCTCCTGGCGGCTCTTGAGTTGTGCAATCGGGCTATCCAGCTAGACTCCTCCTTCTGGATGGCATATGAAAACAAGGCTGAGATCCATGCACGCCTAGGACAAAGAGCAGAAGCGATCCAAGCCACCCTCGAGTATAAGCCCAACTCACCCGAATCTATGGTACGCGCTGGGATGCTCACTGAGCAAGGCGGGGATACCCTACAGGCGAGGCGTTACTACGAGCAGGCTCTTGCCCTCAATATGGGAGAAGAGCGTCCCTATTACTACAATGAGCGTGCTGCTATGAGTAGCCAGTGCTTCATCAAGGCGCTGCTCCATCGCCAGGCTGAGGCACTAGCCGACTGGGATAGACTCACTCGGGAATATCCCGTAGACTCTGCCGAACAAGAGGAAACGCGCCTTATCCGCGCTATGATCGAAAAGTTCCCACGTGATAGCGTGGTCAGGACCTTCTGGCAGAGTGGCTCGATGCAGTAGTCCTCCCCTATCCATCAATTGAAATACTATGATTCCGAGCAAAAAACTAATGAAGCAAATTCTACTGAGGCTCTTCTTGCTTCTCTTACCTCCTACTTGGGCAGCTGGACAGAGCCCTGCTACCCCTTCGGATCAACATACTGATCCCCTAACGCTCCAGTACGAGGAGCAGCTAGACCGGAGCCTCCCCTTCCGCTCGCTTCTGCGGAGCTCCACAGTAGGAGCAGACACCCTCGAGTATGAGGGGAGACGCTACCCCCTAGCGGTCTCACCTCTGGTGTCGCTACGTGGCTACACCCAGCTACTAGAGCAGAACGACTTCATCGTCATTGGTTTCGGGTTACGTTGTACCAATATCGGAGTATCTTGTAGCTGGGTCGTGAGGGATGGTGCACTATACCTTAGCTCTGTCCGACCCTATGGGAGTGCCCAGGAGCTCACGGATCAGACACTCGCCTCGACCTCTGCCACCGAAGAGCTATCACCCTGGATCTTTCGCCTACGCTCCTTCCTAAGAGGCGGGCAAGGGGATACTCCGTTCTGTGCTGAATGGTTCGATGGGACGCTCCGAGCCCGTATAGCAGAAGACCGCAAGGCCTCCTCGGCTATACAGCATGAGCTCTTACTCACCTTCAATCAGGGAAAGCTCGTCGCCCTACAACGAATCGCAATCCAAGTGCTCGAAAAGAAAACGTTCAGCAAGTAACCTCCCCCTCATCAGCTCGCTCAATTATCGTCTTGCTCTCTTCACTTGTCCCAACCAACATACACAGCTGGTCCGACACTCCACACTCAGAAACTAAAGCTCACGACCCATGAAGCGACTGCTCTTCCTCCTCCTTACCCTCCTCCACTACACAGCTTGGAGTCAGGTGTACAATGCTCCTGACTCCATCTATGTCGCGAGCGGCGCAGTCTATATTCCACCCATATCGGGGGAACCCATATACCTCCTTGCCTCGCCACTACGCCCGGGGAAGATACGGGGAAGTAAGATAAGAACCCGAGACTGGGTCAAGGTGGACTATTCTGATGAGAATAATATCATTACTATAGGGTTTGGAGACTCTCTGATCTTGGAGAACCGACTTGTCTACTATGCGGCTGGATTTCCTGGAATGAAGGAATACGAACTCTACTATAAGGGGACGGGGGAGGAGATCACCAAGGAGGACTTCGACTCAATCAAGTTCACCCGTATGCCTACGGCTCTTCGTGAGATCAAGAAGTATAAGCTACCACGAACAAGGCGCACCTTGGGGGAAGTCGATCGATGGCAACACCTTCACCTCTTCGTCATCGAGCACGACAAGAAGGCTGACCGCTACTATAAGTACCGCATAGCCCTCGTGATCTACATGGACTATGATCACCCTGAGGCCTATCACCCTGAGGCCTGCATAATACACTAATGCAAGCATGAGCGCCCCATGAAGCGACTACTCTTCCTCCTCCTTACCCTCCTCCACTGCACAGCGTGGGGTCAGGTGTACAACACTCCTGACTCTATCTATATCTATGTCGTGAGTTCGGGTGTCTATATTCCTCCCGTATCGGGAGAGCCCATATACCTCCTTGCCTCACCACTACGCCCAGTGAAGACACGAGGGAGCAAAATAAGAACCCGAGACTGGGTCAAGGTGGACTTCTCTGAAGACAACAATTTCATGGTTGTAGGATCTGGGGACAGCTTAGTCATTGAGAACTTCTTTGCCTACTATGCGGCTGGATTCCCTGAGATGAAGGAATATGAGCTCTACTACAAGGGGGCGGGAGAGGAGATTACCAAGGAGGACTTTGACTCAATCAAGTTCACCCGTATGCCTACGGCTCTTCGTGAGATCAAGAAGTATAAGCTACCACGAACAAGGCGCACCTTGGGGGAAGTCGATCGATGGCAACACCCTCACCTCCTCGTCGTCGAGCACGACAAGAAGGCTGGCCGCTACTATAAGTACCGCATAGCCCTCGTGATCTACATGGACTATAATCACCCTGAGGCCTATCACCCTGGGATCTGCATAATACACTAATGCAAGCATGAGCGCCCCATGAAGCGGTGACTCCCGTCACCCACAGGGTCGCTCCTAGGTTATCGCCTAGATGGATACAGCCAGAGAGGGGGTATTTCCCCTCTCTGGCTGTATCTATTTGGATATGAGTAACACCTCCGCAAGTGGAGGGCGAGACGCTAAGCCTTCACCCCATCCCGACGCAGCAGAGCATCGATCGTAGGCGCCTTGCCACGGAAGGCCTCATAGAGCTGCTCGGCATCACGCTTATCCCCCTCGGAGAGCACCTCACGGCGGAAGCGTCCAGCCGTCTTACGACTGAAGATACCCTCCTCCTGAAAGGCTGCGAAGGCATCCGCATCCAGCACCTCCGCCCACTTGTAGCCATAGTACCCCGCAGCATAGCCTCCGGAGAAGATATGCCCAAAGGAGGTACTCATCTGGCAGGGGGCAGGGCTAGGAGCTAGGAGCACAGCCCGCTGCCAAGCCTGCTCCTCGAAGGCCTTCGTATCCAGCCCCTCCCCGAGGGGCTCGGTGATCGTATGCCAAGCCATATCCAGATAGCCAAAGCTCAACTGACGGCAGGCAGCATAGCCGACGAGGAAGTGCCGAGCTTGCTCCATACGCTGGATGAGCTCCTCGGGCAGCGCCTCCCCGCTCTCATTGTGGCGGGCGAAGGTCAGGAGCCAGGTGCGCTCATCCAGCCAGTTCTCCATCAGCTGGCTGGGGAGCTCGACGAAGTCCCGTACGACATTCGTACCGCTAAGTGAGCTATAACGTGCCGAGGCAAACATCCCATGCAGAGCGTGCCCGAACTCATGTAGGAACGTACGCACCTCGCCCGGAGTGAGCAGTGCAGGGTGTCCCTCCGTAGGCGGAGTGAAGTTCATGACCAGCACGATATGCGGGCGGTGGTCCATGCCCTCGGCGCTGTGGTACTGCTCCTGGAGGTTGTTCATCCATGCCCCACTCTGCTTCCCCTCACGAGGGAAGAAGTCCGTGTAGAGGAGCCCGAGGTAGCTCCCATCGGCATCTGTCACCTCGTAGGCACAGACATCGGGATGGTAGAGGGGTAGATCAGGACGAGGAGTGAAGTGTATGCCATAGAGCGTCGTCGCTAGACCAAAAACAGCGTCCGAGACCCGAGAGAGCTCGAAGTAGGGGCGGAGCATCTCCTCGTCCAGCTCGTAGTAAGCCCTCTGATACTGCTGTGCCCAGTAGCTCCAGTCCCACGGCTGTAGGGGCTCTGTCTGCCCGTGCTCCCGAGCATAGGCCTCTACCCGAGCTAGCTCGTCCTCGGCGATGGGACGATAGGCGTCTAGGAGCTCATCTAGGAGCTGATAGACGGCCTCGGGTCGGCGTGCCATACGTAGGCGCAGAGCCTTCTCGGCATAGTTCTTAGCACCGAGGAGCTGGGCATACTCCAGACGCAGGTTCACCAGCTCACGGATGAGCTCCCTATTGTCATACTCATCTCCCGCCGCACCGACCGTCATCTTAGCCCGATACATCTCCTCACGGAGGCGACCGTCGGGGCAGTGCTGCATGAAGGGGAAGAAGCTCGGAGCAGCAAGGGTGAAGACCCAGCCCTCTCGCCCCTCCTCACGGGCAAGCGACTCGGCAGCACGCAGTGACGTCTCGGGCATCCCCTCGAGACTGCGGGCATCGGTGACGTGGAGGCGGAAGCGTTGCTGATCCTTGAGGTTGTTTTGGCTGAAGGTCAGGCTGAGCTCACTCATACGAGCTTGGATCTGCTTGAGTCGCTCCTTCGCCTCGGAGGGCAGAAGGGCACCCCGCTCTGTGAAGCCCTCGTAGGTGCGCTCCAGGAGGCGAAGATCCTCAGCATCCAGCGACAGCCCCTCACGCTCCTTCCACACCGAGCGGACACGCTCAAAGAGGGCATCGGAGAGCGTGATGAACGAGGAGAGAGCCGAGAGCCGAGGGGTGACCTCCTGACTGATGGCCATCAGCTCATCCGTAGCCGCTGCATGCAGGAGATTGAAGAAGATCCCCGACACCCACTCCAGCCGAGCACCACTACGCTCGAGGGCTGCAATGGTATTGGCGAAGGTAGGGCGATCCTCACTGGCGATGAGGGCTTGGATCTCCTGCTCCTTCTCCTGAATAGCTTGGTCAAAGGCTTCTCGGAAGTCCCCCACCTGTACTTGGTCAAAGGGGTACGCACCATGCGGTGTCGTCGTGGGCTGTAATAGGCTGTTCATCAGCATGCGAATGTTTGATAAATACGTGGTGGCTCTCCTCGGCTCATGTACTTAGGCACAGGAGAGAGGAGAGCCCTTTCTCGTCAAAACACCTGCGGTCACGATAGGGTTTACCCTTCGCCTCCGAGCCCGGGAGCTCGAGCACTCCATCCACTACCCTGGCTGGGGGCATGCTATAGGCTTGCGACGAAGCCCCCTCCATAGCTGGGCACACACCGCAGAGGTAGCGACCATCCCCTCACGTACACCTTCGGCGGGCAGGAGGGCACAGAGCTGGGTAGCTTCTTCCACCCTTACTATATATGAAGGGAATAGCTTTGGGAAAAGCGAACTAGCCGAGCAGACCTACGGCTCGGCTAGAAATATCGAAGGGATATAGATACGCTGCAGGGAGCAGGTCTGGCTGTACTAGAGGACGAGGTGCCCGTCGGCATCTAGGTGCCAATGGGGATTGTGGGCGACCTCGATCACATAGCCATCCAAGTCCCTAAAGTAGCCACTATAGCCACCCCAAAAGACCCGCTCGGCAGGCTTCACGACGACCGCCCCGAGTCGCTCTGCCTCCTGCATCACGGCATCGACCTCCTCTTCGGACACAGCGTTGTAGCTTAGGGTCATCCCCGAGAAGGGTGTCGGCTGGTAGCTCAATGTAGTATCTACCTCCAGTTCCTGTAGGGGATACAGACCCAGCACGATCCCACCGAGGAGGAAGAGCACGTAGTCCTCCATACTCTGCTCCGAAGGCTTCCAGCCCAAGCCTTCGTAGAAGGCCCGAGCTCTCCCGACGTCCTTTACTCCTAGCGTGATTAGGGTCAGTCTCTGTCTCATCTTTCTTTGCTTTGCCTCCCTCGGGAGGTGTTCTCATTTATTCTCTTGTCTTCGCTAGCCCCCCCTACCGAGGGGGTAGCTTCGGTGATGAAGCCTAGCCTACCCTACCTAGCGGGAGCAAGCTGTCCTGCCCTAGAGCCTAGGCCATCACTACCTCACCTCTACCCTTCGCCAACCCTACGGAGGGGGCTCCTCTCCCAACTGGGTGATACCTTGCTCGCTCCACGTAGCGCTCGTGACCCCCGCTACACGGGAGCTTAGCACCCGAGCAGGTTGCGCAAGATCCACCAAAGAATCACGAATCCCATCAGCAGACTCACGATATAGGGGCTTAGGAGGATGCCTCTTAGCCGAGGTGTCCGTGCCCCAAAGAAGGCATTGTAGAGGTAGAGCAGCATAAGGGGAACCATCACGATGAGCGCATAATTGTAGCGGATCGCCCCCAGCAGGTCACCCCGCAGGAAGGCTTGTCCCGCTCGTTGCAGTCCACAGCCAGGACAACGAGCCCCCGTGAGTGAAAGGAAAAGGCACGGCACCCCTCTATCCACACTCATCAGGAAAAGATCAAGGAGGAGCAAGCCGGCAAATACAAGGAACACAGCCGCCCGTCCTCCCCACTTCGTACTCAGCCAGCTGAAGTAATCCCTAGCCATAGATCTATCCATCTGCACCAAAAAGTCCGCACCCACGAGAGCTCCACACATCTAATAGACATAGGGCTCATCTCCGCACACTCGTGCAGGAGCTGAGCCCTATACTCTAGGTAGGCGCAAAGCCCCCGCCTAGTGTGGAGCGTAGGCACGTGTGTCCAGCCTCCACAGAGTCTAGCAGGACGGGGAGTGTAGATAGCGTGCATGTAGGCACTACATACTCAGACCCCGCATGAAGAGCTCCATATTCTTGCGCCTCGTGATATCCTGGATCTGGAACCAGTCAATGACAGCAAAGATCCCACAGCACCCTGCCGTAAGGAGCTTAGCGATCCCGATCCCCATATCCCCAAGGATAAAGCGGTCAATCCCGAGATAGCCCCCAAAGATCGACACGAGGAGCATCACCATCGGATCTCGGTACTCCATCGAGGAGATGATGAAGAAGCGAGCATCATCCAGCTGCATCAATTGTTCGCGAATGAAGGGGAGCTGTCTAGGCTCAAAGAACTTATGGTTGGTAACGAGGAACAGATCAACCTTCTGACTATCCATATTCTATCGATGTTATATGGTGAATAAGCTTACCACTCGACCAAGACGTCACGAGGGAGTCACGAGTGCAGCACACGAGCCAAAGAGGACAAATATCACCTCCCCCTCATCCCAAGCGTCTAGTCTACGAGGCAAAGGTACGATAATCCCAAGACTACCCTCTTCCTCTCCTCCATTCGGCTACAAGGGCTCACTCCGCTCCTACGCACCCTCCTTAGTCAGCGGCGCTAGGATAGGAAGCTCTGACTCGTTTTTGTCCTCCCGCAACCTCCGCTGATACGCACATGTAATCACCCCTCGAGAGGACATATAATGTTCGCTCCCGTCACCTATGTAAGGTGACGAGGACGAACATACCGAGTCCGCTCCTCCCTTCTCGGTATGTCCTCTAGCCCCCTCTTGATATGTGCGATACAGAGGGACTTAGCCAAGGGATCTGGCACACACCTCCCCCACCCCAACACTTCGCACACTCTAGGGGAGACCCGTGAGGACGATGTCGGGCACTTAGGAGGGCGAAGGGGGAGTGTGAAGAGATGACTTGAGACGCACAAGGAAGGCAAAGGCAATGCAAGAGAGCTATCGAAAAGAAGCAGAGCCCTATCGGTGGCCATATCAATCGGGGGAGAAAGGAGGGGCACTCCCCAGCGCAGGCTATGAGTATCCCGCAACAGAAGGGAGCAAAGCAAGGAGCTAGGAGGTCTAACGGTAGAGCTATAGCAAGGAATAGAGAAGCGAGAGGCGGGGAAATAGACAGAGCCAAAGCATGCTCTCTTTTAGTTCCTCCTCTCTTGGGCTCTTTGGGGCTATTATTCGTGTCCAGAGAAGTCTTAGAGGTATCCCCTAGAGAGCCTAGGGCTTAGCCCCGAGAAATAGACATACGGGAGAGGTCTACTGGGGACATACTTAGAGCGAGGTAGTGTACACGTGGGTACACTGTTGTATACACGTGGGTACACAATGGTATACACACGTGTATACTTTTTCCTCGTAGGTAGTAGAGGTATCCTCGACAACTCTACACCTAAGATAGAGGTGCTGCGACTTAGGCGGATGACTCTCGACGACTTCGTGCTCGATCTCTAGAGATGTGAAGCCTTAGCTCTGGGGAAATGGAGGGGTATAATGTTCTACAACTTTTATTACTTTTGCTCTATAGTTTGTTTCACCTTTTAACCTTTATGGCGTAGATGAAAAAGCCTTTACTATCTCTCCTAGTCGTTATCGCCAGCCTGTGCTCCTGCCTTAGCTTAGGTGCACAGACAAGGAAAGCAGGCCCTATTGCCTTCCTCCAGCGCTTCTACACCGCATATATCCGTTCGATAGACCGCATGCTCGAGTACGACCAGCGTGACTCAATCATCGCTACCGCCCTAACCCCCGAAATGCATGAGAAGGTACATCGGCTCATCGCTGCCACCGGCGTAGACCCCATACTCAGACAGCAGGATACACGAGCAGGACTTGAGAAGACCTTCCGTGCACGACAGCTCAAGGGAGATTGGTACGAAGTCTCTCTCGGCGAACCTGCAGAACTCATCCGCATCCCCCTACACCTCAAGCAGGGGCGTGGGCGCTATATAATCGACTTCATCACCCCACTCTGGCGAGGGGAGGAGTACGGCGATCACCTTATGGCTAATCCCCTAGCGAGCAGCACTACGATAGACAACAGCTCCGAGGCCGCCTTCATCCTCTCCTTCTATCGTCGATACCTCTCGGCTTACCTCTCGATGAGCCGTGATATGGGCGCTATCCTCTCCCAGCTCCGAGAGCAGTACTGCACGCTGGAGACGATCGGCCTACATCGCGAGCGAATGGAGTCAGGCGACCTAGAGGATGGCTACTACGATGTCTTGATCGACCAAGTGGACTTTGACCCGGCTTGGGTATCTTCGCTCCTAGTGCGCCCCCGACAAGGAGGTGGCTACGAAGTCTCCTACACGCAGCGCACAGAGAGCGAACCGATCCAGCATGTGATCCCCGTTCGTGCCGTCAAGGAGGATGGCCGAGGCTATCGCCTGCATGTGCTACGTGAGGACAAAGCCCAAGAGGTCACCCCCAGCAAAGCTCCCGAGGAGGTCAAGCCCCAACCTTCGACACTCAGCGAGCACGAAGCTCGTCGCCTACGCCAGGAGTACGGCGACCACTAACCCCAGCCCTCTAAAGGCCCCAACTTCCCAAGGGCAATACTAGAGCAATACTAGAGCCCCTGCTCTCTGGACAGCACCAGCCCCCCACCAAGAGCACAGACCATCTCCCCAGGAGGGAATATCCAGTATATCATCTACCACAAGGGAGCGTCCCTAGCTCCTCTGTGGTAGAAAGACGCCAAAGACCTATGATCTGATATAAACGGTTTATGTAGCCAGCAGACGACAGCAGGCAGTACCTCTTCGGCACTACCTGCTGAATAAGAAAAGCGTCTGTATCCTCAGTGAGGATGCAGACGCTTTTCGTGTCTCAGCTACTAGCTCCCGACCACGAGGGGACGGGGCTAGAGCATAGGGGGTGAATCTTACTCTGCGCTCTCAGCAGCAGGAGCAGCTGCCTCTGCTGCAGGCTTCGTAGAGCGACGTGAACGGCGGGTCTTAGGAGCAGCCTTCTTATCAGCCTTGTCCTTGAGCATGCCTTCGTTGTAGTCTACGAGCTCGATGAAGCAAACAGCAGCGTTGTCACCAAGGCGGTATCCCGTCTTGAGGATACGCGTATATCCACCTGGACGATCAGCGATCTTAGCAGCTACGGGGCCGAAGAGCTCCTTGAGGGCATACTTGTTCTGTAGCTCGGCGAAGACGATACGACGAGAGTGCGTCGAGTCATCCTTAGCGCGGGTCAGCAGAGGCTCTACATATACACGCAGGGCCTTGGCCTTAGCCACAGTGGTGAAGATCCGCTTGTGAAGGATCAGTGAGGCAGCCATATTGGAGAGCATGGCCTCACGGTGCGCCTTCTTGCGACCTAGGTGGTTGAATTTCTTATTATGTCTCATCTTACTAGTTAGTCATTATCTAAATTGTACTTGCTAACATCCATCCCAAAGTCTAGGTGCAGACGCTCCATGAGTTCGTTGAGCTCATCCATGGACTTCTTCCCGAAGTTGCGAAGCTTAGAGAGGGAGTCACGGTCCATCACCACGAGATCCGCTAGGGTATGGATCTCGCCAGCACGTAGGCAGTTGAGCGCACGTACAGAGAGATCCAGCTCGGTAAGTTCCTTGGATAGGAGCTCACGTACACGGGCTAGCTCTTCCTCGCTATCGACTTCCTCGGGGAAGAAGGCTTCCTCGATGGTTTCCTCTACCTCGACAGGATCCTGTACGAAGAGTCTGAAGTGATCGATGAGGATCTCTGCAGCCTCCTTGAGCGCACGCTGTGGATGGATACTACCATCCGTAGTGATCTCTAGGACGAGCTTCTCGTAGTCGGTCTTCTGCTCGACACGGAAGTTCTCTGCCCAGTACTTGACGTTGCGGATAGGGGTGTAGATAGAGTCGATGGCGATGGTCTGTAGCTCATTGGCCTTAGCTGTATCGACTATCTTCTCATCAGCAGGGACGTATCCACGCCCCTTGTTGATCTCGAGCTCGATGGTCAGCGAGTAGGCTTCATCGAGGTGACAGATGACGAGCTCAGGATTGAGCACCTGGAAGGAGGTTAGTCGCCCGTTGAGGTCACCAGCTACGAACTCCTTCTTACCAGAGATCGTCAGGCTGATGGTCTCGCCGAGAGCCTCCTCAGAGAGGGGGCGGAAGCGAACCTGCTTGAGGTTGAGAATGATGTTAGTTACATCCTCCAAGACACCCGGAATAGTAGCAAATTCATGATTGACACCTTCGATCTTGATGGTCGAGATGGCAAAGCCTTCGAGTGAAGAAAGGAGTATACGACGCAGGGCATTACCGACAGTGGTACCATAGCCCGGCTCGAGGGGACGAAACTCAAACTTAGCGAATGAGTCCGTCGCATCCATCATGAGGACGTTTTCGGGCTTCTGAAATGCTAATATTGCCATGTGAGTGAGATACTAGGGATTATTACTTAGAGTATAGTTCGACGATCAGCTGTTCCTTGATCTCTTCGGGGATGTCCTCACGAGCGGGGGCACTGAGGAACTTACCCGAGAGGGAAGCCTGATTCCACTCGAGCCAGCTGTAGCTGCTGTGGCTACGACCAGCAAGAGAGTCGGTGATGACCTCTAAGCTCTTCGCCTTCTCACGTACCCCGACGACCTGACCAGGCTTGAGGGTATAGGAGGGGATATTGACTACCTGACCGTCCACGGTGATGTGGCGGTGCGAGACGAGCTGGCGAGCAGCTGCACGAGTCTTCGCGATGCCGAGGCGGTAGACGACGTTGTCGAGGCGGCTCTCAAGGAGCTGGAGGAGGACTTCACCAGTAACCCCCTTAGTGCGCTGAGCCTTTTCGAAGAGGTTACGGAACTGGCGCTCGAGCACACCATAGGTGTACTTAGCCTTCTGCTTTTCCTTGAGCTGGATGCCGTATTCGCTCGTCTTGCGACGGCGGCTGTTCCCGTGCTGACCTGGAGGGTAGTTCTTCTTGGAGAGAACCTTATCCGCACCGAAGATAGGTGCGCCGAGCTTACGGGCGATCTTTGATTTTGGGCCTGTATATCTTGCCATTGTCTTCTATTGTTGGGCAGTACGAGCCTCCCGACGAGTCGGGGGATGGGAGCGTGGCAGGAGGCGAGGGTAGGAGGGCGGAGTGCAGCCGCGACCGGTTATGAGGAGAGGATAGATAATGAAAGTATAGCCAATCTATTCACCCATCGTCCCTCCTGAAGGATCCTAACAACCTATTCTGCTACTTCTCTGTCATGCTCTAGCGACCATCAGCTCCTTTAGGTAGGGGAAGTGGGAGGTAGAGCCTCTGCGATGTACTGCTATCTGTATGAAACTACTCTGTTATCTAAAGCGACTGACGAGGATTAGACACGACGACGCTTAGGAGGACGGCAACCATTGTGTGGCATTGGGGTCACGTCTACGATTTCGGTGACCTCGATCCCTGCACCATGGAGGGTACGGATAGCAGACTCACGTCCGTTGCCTGGGCCCTTGACGAAGACCTTCACCTTACGCAGACCGAGGTCGTAAGCGACCTTAGCACAGTCCTGCGCAGCCATCTGAGCGGCATAGGGGGTATTCTTCTTGGAGCTACGGAAGCCCATCTTACCGGCCGAAGACCAGCTGATGACCTGACCGTCGTTGTTGGTCAGGGAGATGATGATGTTATTGAAAGAAGAATGGATGTGAGCCTGACCCACAGCGTCGATCTTGACGACCTTCTTCTTTGCTACTACTTTCTTTGCCATATCAACGTCTATTACTTACTAGCCTTCTTCTTATTTGCGACAGTCTTCTTCTTACCCTTGCGTGTACGAGCATTGTTCTTAGTGCTCTGACCACGTAGGGGCAGACCGATACGGTGGCGGACACCACGGTAGCAACCGATGTCCATCAGTCGCTTGATGTTCAGCTGGACTTCGGAGCGCAGGTCACCTTCGACCTTGTACTCGGCACCGATCACCTCACGGATAGCGGCAGCCTGGTCATCGCTCCAGTCCTTGACCTTGATATTGCGATCGACCCCAGCCTTATCTAGGATCTTCGTAGCGCTGCTACGGCCGATCCCGAAGATGTAAGTCAAGGCAATTTCTCCTCGTTTGTTTTGTGGCAAGTCAACGCCAACAATTCTGATAGCCATACTTATCTTGTTCGTTTAATATAGTCCGATGGTTAGAGACTACCCCTGGCGTTGCTTGAACTTGGGGTTCTTCTTGTTGATTACGTACAGACGCCCCTTGCGACGAACGATCTTGCAGTCGGCGGTGCGCTTCTTGAGTGATGCTCTTACTTTCATATCTATGTAGGGTTATTTATATCTGAAGGATATACGCCCCTTGGTCAGGTCGTAGGGAGACATCTCTACCTTGACCTTGTCCCCTGGGAGGATCTTGATGTAGTGCATACGCATCTTCCCAGAGATGTGGGCGGTGATGACGTGACCATTCTCTAGCTCGACCTTGAACATTGCGTTCGAGAGAGCCTCAAGGATGACCCCGTCTAGTTCTATAGCTGCTTGCTTCGGCATATTAGTTATTACGAACTTAAAACTCCCTGTCCACTAAGACTTCCTTGATGAAGTCAAACGAAGAGAGGATATCGGCCTTGCCCTCGCGAATGGCGATGCAATGCTCGAAGTGAGCCGAGGGCTTACCTGTCTTTGTACGGACAGTCCAGCCGTCGTTCCTATCAAAGATTACATTCTTCGATCCCATGTTCACCATAGGCTCGATGCAGATGCACATCCCTGAGCGGAGCTCTGCTCCTGTACCACGGCGTCCGAAGTTCGGCACACCGGGCTCCTCATGCATATTCTTGCCTATCCCATGTCCCTCCAGTTCACGGACGATGTGGTAGCCACGTGCCTCGCAGTACTGCTGCACAGCCGAGCTAATATCACCCACACGCTTGCCTGCTACCGCCTGCTCTATACCTACATATAGAGACTCCTTCGTCGTACGAAGAAGGGCGAGAACCTCGGGAGATACCTCACCGACGGCGAAGGTATAAGCCGAGTCACCGGTGAAGCCAGCGAGTTTCGTCCCGCAGTCTACGGAGACGATGTCGCCCTCACGTAGGACGACCTTGGAGGAAGGGATGCCGTGCACCACATGGTCATTGACCGAGGTACACAAGCTCCCGGGGAAGCCATTGTAGCCGAGGAAGGCAGGAGTAGCACCGTTGTCACGGATGAACTCCTCCGCACGCTTATCTAGCTCTAGGGTCGAGACCCCGGGGGCTATGATCTTCGCTACCTCGGCGAGGGTACGACCGACCAACTGGTTGGCCGCACGCATGAGCTCGATCTCTTCGTTTGTCTTCAGATAGATCATCTTAGTAAGCAGCTACAGAGCCTGTACGTCCCTTGATGCGACCACTCTTCAGCAGACCATCGTAATGGCGCATGAGTAGGTGGCTCTCGATCTGCTGTAGGGTATCGAGTACGACCCCAACAAGAATCAAGAGTGACGTACCGCCGAAGAACTGAGCAAACTCTCCTGATATACCGATGATACGAGCGAAGGCGGGCATAATAGCCACGATCGCTAGGAAGAAGGCACCAGGCAGTGTGATGCGGTCCATGATCGTATCGAGGTAATCCTTCGTTGCCTTACCGGGCTTCACACCTGGGATGAACCCATTGTTACGCTTCAGGTCGTTAGCCATCTGCGAGGGGTTGATCGTGATCGCAGTGTAGAAGTAGGTGAAGAGCAGGATGAGGATACCGAAGACGAGGTTGTACCAGATGCTCGTATTGTCCGAGAAGGCACGTACGAAGCCACTGGCGTTATCCCCCTGCACCCAGCTAAGGATGGAGATAGGTACCATCATGATAGTCTGAGCGAAGATGATCGGCATGACGTTAGCGGCATTGACCTTCAGTGGGATGTACTGACGAGCACCTCCGTACTGCTTGTTGCCGACGACACGCTTAGCATACTGAACGGGGACACGGCGAGTTCCCTGAACGAGCAGGATAGCTCCAGCCATGACGGCAAGGAGGAAGACAAACTCGAAGAGGAGCCATACTAGTCCACCTGAGCCACCCGACACACGGGTACCCCACTCAGCGGTGAGAGCTACTGGTAGGCGGGCGATAATACCGATCATGATGATCAGCGAGACGCCATTGCCAAGACCCTTGTCTGTGATACGCTCACCGAGCCAGAGGACGAACATACTACCTGCCGCCATGACGATGATCGCATAGACGTCGAACCAAAAGCCGCTAGGTAGGGAAGCCCCGACCTGGCCGAGCTGATGATTGAGGTTCACCAGATAGGCTGAGCCCTGTACGAGTAGCAGGACGACCGTTAGATAGCGTGTCCACTGGTCGATCTTACGACGACCACTCTCACCCTCCTGCTGGAGCTTCTGGATAGAAGGCACAGCGATAGCAGCGAGCTGCATCACGATGGAGGCGGAGATGTAGGGCATGATCCCCATGGCGAAGATCGAGGCATTAGAGAACGCCCCCCCAGAGAACATATCTATCAGGGCCATCAGACCAGAGCTGGTCTGCTTATGTAGCGAGTCAAGCGCATTAGGGTCGATCCCCGGAATAACGATGAACGAACCTAGCCGATAGATTAGGACGAAAAACAAGGTGGTGAGGATGCGCTGGCGCAGCTCCTCAACCTTCCAAATGTTTTTCAGTGTCTCTATAAAGCGCATAAGCTACTAGAGTTTTACAGCACTTCCTCCCTGTGCGATGATAGCTGCTTCAGCGGACTTAGAGAAGGCATTAGCCTCCACTTCGAGCTTTAGGCTAAGCGTGCCGTTGCCGAGGATCTTCACGAGATCATTCTTACCTACTAGACCAGCCTCGATGAGGTCAGCCTTGGTGATACGGCTTAGGTTCTTAGCCTCTGCGAGCGTTTGGAGCGTAGAGAGGTTTACTGGAGCGTATTCTACACGATTGATATTCTTGAAGCCGAACTTAGGCAGGCGACGCTGGATAGGCATCTGACCACCCTCGAAGCCAATCTTCTTGGAGTAACCAGAGCGGCTCTTAGCACCCTTGTGACCGCGAGTAGATGTACCCCCGAGACCGGAGCCAGGACCACGACCGATGCGCTTACGCGTCTTCACTGAGCCCGCTGCGGGCTTCAAACTTGATAAATCCATTTCTCTGTCTTGCGTTTCTGGGTTAATATTACTCGACGATGCGGACGAGATGCTTGACGGCATTGACCATACCACGGATCTGTGGTGTGTCGTTATGCTCGACGATCTGACCTAGCTTCTTCAGCCCTAGAGCTTGGAGCGTGAGCTTCTGCACCTTAGGGCTCTTGATCTTACTGCGTACTTGCTGGATCTTTATCTGTGCCATTGTACTTGTGATTCTTTACCTAATGAATGATGCAGGACTAGCCCTTGAAGACCTTTTCTACAGAGACGCCACGGTTGCGAGCCACCATCAGAGGCGAGCGCATCTCTGCTAGAGCAGCGATGGTAGCCTTGACGAGGTTGTGAGGGTTCGAGGAGCCCTTGCTCTTAGCTAGGACGTCATGTACCCCTACGCTCTCTAGCACGGCACGCATAGCACCACCAGCCTTTACTCCCGTACCGGCAGATGCAGGCTTGAGGAAGACGCGGGCACCGCCGAAGCGAGCGACCTGCTCGTGAGGGATTGTACCCTTGTGGATGGGCACCGTGATGAGGTTCTTCTTTGCAGCTTCTGTACCCTTGGAGATAGCGGCGGATACTTCGCCAGCCTTACCAAGACCCCAGCCGATACGTCCGTTTTCGTCTCCGACGACGACGATAGCAGCGAAGGTGAATGTACGACCACCCTTAGTCACCTTGGTGACACGATTGATAGCTACGAGGCGTTCGACGAACTTGTCCTTTCCTTCAAACTCTCTAGCTGACTTGGAGCGATTATCTGACATTGCGATACAAGATTAAAAGTTAAGACCTGCTGCACGAGCTGCATCAGCTAGCTCCTTCACACGGCCGTGGTAGAGGTAACCATTACGGTCGAATACTACGGTGGAGACACCTGCAGCCTGTGCGGCCTTGGCGACCTCTGTCCCGACGAGGGCAGCGATTTCCTTCTTCGTCCCCTCTGCACTGAGCTTGAGCGAAGACGCACTCGCTAGGGTTACCCCAGCCACGTCATCGATCACCTGTGCGTAGATCTGCTTATTGCTTCGGAATACAGTCAGGCGTGGGCGTTCTGCCGTACCGCTGATCTTGGCACGTACACGCGTCTTGATCTTCTGTCTTCTTGCTTCTTTCTTCAACATGATTGCTTTATACGTGTTTTAGCGGTTACTTACCTGCGCTCTTACCTGACTTACGGCGGATGATCTCACCCTCGAAGCGGATACCCTTACCCTTGTAAGGCTCTGGCATACGGAAGGAGCGGATCTTGGTGCACACCTGACCGAGGAGTTGCTTGTCGGCGCTGGTGAGGATGATCAGAGGGTTCTTGTTACGCTCTGTCTTCGTCTCTACCTGAATCTCCTTAGGGAGCTGTAGATAGACGTTGTGCGTGAAGCCGAGGCTAAGCTCTAGGATCTGACCTTGGTTGGAGGCACGATAGCCGACACCAACGAGCTCAAGCGTCTTGGTGAAGCCCTCGGAGACACCGACGATCATATTATGGATAAGAGCACGATAGAGACCGTGGAGTGAACGCTCCTGACGATCATCGCTGCTGCGGCTGACGACGACATGGTCGCCCTCTACGGCGACAGAGATGCGGGCATCGAAAGCCTGTGTTAGCTCACCCTTGGAGCCCTTGACGGTGACGACCTGATCCTTGACGGAGACGGTAACGCCTGCTGGGATGCTTACGGGAAGCTTACCTATTCTTGACATAGTATATACCTCCTTCTTTTAGTAGATGTAACATAGCACTTCGCCACCCACCTTGAGCTGCGAAGCCTCCTTATCGGTCATAACACCTCGTGAAGTAGAGAGGATAGCGATACCGAGACCATTGAGTACGCGGGGCATCTCACGATAGCCTACATACTTACGAAGACCTGGACGAGAGACGCGCTTGAGTGCCTTCAGTGCGTTTACACGACCTGTACGATCATACTTCAGTGCGACCTTGATCGTGCCCTGTGGACCATCTTCGACGAACTTGAAGTTGAGGATGTACCCCTTGTCGAAGAGGATCTTCGTGATCTCTTTCTTTAGATTAGACGCTGGGATCTCGACCACTCTGTGGCCAGCCTTCACTGCATTACGCAGGCGCGTCAGATAATCTGCAATAGGATCTGTCATTAATGTTGAGAATTAAATTGATCTGGACGACCCAGACAATATTTAAACATACTGCTTGTTGCTCCTTGGCATGAGACACAACACATTAGGGTGTAGATACCCACACAAAAAGCACGCAAATTTACGAACTATTTTCCATACATGCAACTACCACAGCCACACGCATATCGTATCAACTCGCCACCACCTCCTCTCGCTCCCCCAACGAGTCCTCCCTTCACTCCCTCCCTCGAGGGTAAAATGCTCCCCAATAAGCCTAAGCCACACCGACAAATCCTCTCCCTAACCCACTATATTACAACAACAAGGTGCATACCTCCTTATCAAGACAACATGCCCTAGCCCCATCCCACACAATAAGCCTCCATAGCTACGCAACATCTAGGGTCATCCCCCTATCCTGGATACCTATATATTATAGAAGAAGCCAGAAGATCCACCCCAGGGGCGGGAAGAGCGACCTCTACCCGCCCCTGGGATGGATCACTAACTATAGGTCAGAGCGCTTGACATCATCTAGGGAGAGGGGCGATGTGGTGAGAGCCTTCATGGGGCGCTTTGCCTCGCCTCCGAAGTGATAGGTGAGCCCTAGAGAAACATTGGATTGAGATATACGAGTCTCTTTCCGCTGGACGATCCCTCGGAGGAAGGTTGTCTCGGTCATCCGCTCACCCCAGCCAAAGGGTGCCTTCACTTCAATGCTGACATCTAGCTTACCTGCGAAGAAGCTCTTCTGTAGGAGGAGCATCAGTTGAGGCTCCTCCACCTGCTGATGGGATAGACTCCGGGAGAGTCCATCAGCAGAGAGATCGAGACTGGCCAGCCAGCCCTTAGGGTGATAGTAGTTCACACTCCCACCCCACTCTAGACTCCAGCCACGAGTACCATAGCTCAGGGTACGGGCACGATAGGAGGGAGTGAGCCGATAGTCGGCATACGTAGCACCGATGTAGAGGTTGAGGCTAAGCTGGTTGCTCAGTAGAGCTGTGCTATAGTTAAGTGTCGTACTCAGCTCATCCCCTATCCCAGCATTCCCATAGGTAAGCACATTGGGCTGGTTCGTATAGACCGAAGTGATGAGGTCTGAGGCATGCCAGTAGGTGCTCTTCAGGCTCAGCGAGTGTCGCCCGAACTGCTTCGAGAACGAGAGAGCCCAGTTATCGGTATACTGTGGGCCTAGGTGGGGGTTGCCCTGTCGTTGCTCCAGCTCATTCCGATAGAACACCCTCGGGGAGAGTAGATCTGCACTCGGGTGCTGCACACTATGCCCATAGCGTATCCCGATCGTATAGCCCCCGAGCTCGTAGCTGAGTGACAGCGAGGGGGTAAAGGTGCTGTAGCTATACAGCCGATCCCGCCCATACTCGCCCCACTGCCCTGTGAGAATGAAGTAAAGGCTCAGATCCTCGAGTAGGGAGACATTATCCCGCACATAGGCTCGTAGCTGTCTATTGCGGTAGGGAGCAAGCCCATCATACAGGTTATTACGCCCCAGACGCCCTCCGAAGCCGACCCCGAGGCGGTGTGTCAAGCCGAGTAGAGAGAGTTGGTTATGTTCGTAGACGATCTCCGCTAGCGCATCACGGCTATTGACCCTATCGGCCATCCCTCTGAGGTCGGTATCGTTACCGAGCATCCATAATCCATAGCTTTTGAGTAGTAGCCGATTATTGCTCCCCAGTTTATAAGCCAGCAGGAGGTTCACAGCATGGCGCATCTGGTTCTCTCGTATCTTTCCAGAGGTCACCATTCCCTGCTGCTTCACCTGGCTATTGTGCCAGCTCTGTAGCCCAAAGTGGGCATAGGTTAGCGTCCCTCTTAGGCGGGGGGTGAGCTCGGCAGTAGCGAAGACCTGCCCTCCGGTCTGTAGCACCTTGGCCCTATTATATATAGAGAGCTCGGGGTGACCATTGCGGTAGATATGAAACTCGGGGGACTGATGGCTATAGGTAGCCGAGGCATTGGCGATAATATCCACCGCCCTACTATACAGGGTAAGGCTCGGAGTTAGACTCCAGCTGGGACGGAGTAGGCCTCCGCTGAGGTCAAGATCCCCCTTGAGGACAGGATGCTCTGCCTTCTTGCGATAAATATAGATCGCTCCACCCTCTCCCGAGCTATTGTGATCCATGTAGCGCACCTCGACTCGGTCAATATCTGCAGCCTCTAACGTACTCAAGAACTTCGGGTCCACAGGCACCTCATCTACATAGATCGTAGCACTACCCCGAGCCCCAATGAGCGAGAACACCTCCATCCGAGTGATGACCCCAGGTAGCCGCTTAAGCGCAAGGGACGCCTTAGCCTTCGGGGGCAAGCCCTGCATGGAGATCCGGTAGGTCGTGCCCTCAGCGTCCGTCTTGACACTGGAGCGAGAGGCGATGATCTCAACCTGTCCTAGCTCCACCTCGGTGAGTCGAAGGGTATACTGTAGCCCTTGCTGTAGGGCTACGGTATGCTCCTGCTGTCCATAGCCCTCGGCGAGCACCCAGAGGTGGAGGCTATCACACCCTGCGGGGACGTCTGCCGTGAAGATCCCTGCTGGGTCAGTCTTCCCGAGGTAGATCGTATCACGACAGCACTCTACCCGTACGGATGCCGAAGCGACAGGTTGCTCGGAAGGGGAGAGGACACGCAGACGGAAGACCCGCTGCCCGAGACTCGGGGTGATATAGGACATTACGACTAAGCAAAGGAAGAGAGATGGGATAAGATGTAAGTGATGTGTAGACATAAGATATTTCTCTTTCTAGAATTAAAACATGTATTTCCTTGGCTCGAACGTGGAAACACTCCGAAATCATAAAAGGATCTCGAAACGCTCCTTGCATATATTTTATTGGCTACCAATTCACAAACACATTGAGTCACTCCTAGCCCCATAGCTATTCAGTATCCTCAACTAGCCACTCTACAACTGTCCCCTATTTAGAAAAGTATTCATCCAATAATATTACAGAGCATAGATATGATTGTTTCTACTCACAATATTCAATATTAGCCAGTCAAGGGGCTGAAGTTCTTCGTCCAAGCATGTATGAGAGCAGACTCCCAGAAGAGTGTATAAGTTTAAAATCCACAGTCTGTCCTTCGGCCCTACATAGATCTGATACCGCAAAACGACAATAAGCATTCTGCTGTCCTAATGTATCACGCTCTGGATAGAGTTGGAGTAGATGCCCTTCAATGAACAAATCATATCCAATTAAAAAAATCTGCATATCATTCGCCATCGAAAGTCGTTTCTTATCAAAGTGAAGGGGAAGAAGAACCACCACACTATCCAAGGGGCTCATATGCGGAACTTGATGCACGATCACTGTGCCAAAATAAACCTGTTGATAGGGATAGTGATAAGTTATACCTATCAAAAAAAATAATATGAGCCCAATAATACCGATGCTATAACGGATGAGAGAGGGGGGGACTTGCCCTATGACTTTTCGTGGCTTCTCACTTCGTAGCTCTATTCTTTGCGGTTGTTCTTTAGTCTTTACCTCCATTTCAGTTTCCAAGTTCAAGTTGATTTTTAACCAAATGAAAATATGAGCCTCTCTTCGCTATCAGCTCATCGTGGGTACCAATCTCAACAACCGAGCCTTGATCTAGAACGACGATCTGATCTGCATTACGAACTGTCGACAGGCGATGCGCAACTACCACAACTGTTTTACCTGCATAAAAGGAGAACAAGCTCTCTGTTATAGCACGCTCGTTGTATGCGTCTAAGGAATTCGTTGCCTCATCTAAGAAAACGAACATTGGGTTCTTATATACAACTCTGGCAATAAGAATACGCTGACGTTGTCCTTGACTAATCCCCTGTCCATCCTGTCCAATGACAGTATTGTAGCCAAGAGGTAGAGCCTCAATGTAGTCTGCAATATGTGCCACCTGTGCCGCTTGCCGGATACGCTCAATATCAGGTTCATCATCTGAAATTGCAATATTCCGAGCTATGGAATCTGAGAATAGATAGCCCTCTTGCATCACTGCACCACACTGGCCTCTCCACCAACTCAAAATACATTCTTTCAGATGGTTACCCCCTACTTGAATATCTCCAGCGAGAGGCTCATAGAAACCTAAAAGGAGCTTTATCAATGTCGTTTTTCCACTTCCACTTGCCCCTACAATCGCCGTAACCTTCCCATTGGGAATATAAAGGTTGATATTAGACAGTATGTCATGGGAACTATGAACATCATACCTAAAGGAAAGGTTGTTCACACTTATGGAGTATGCATCTGAGGAGCCTGCTGTATATGTATTCAGCTGTCGCCCCACATCCTCCTCTTTTGATTCTATCCGGACTTCATTCATTCGATCAATGCTTATACATACATCTTGCCATGAGTGAACAAATTGAACCAGAAGGTCTACAGGGCTATTAAGTTGTCCAATGATATACTGTACAGAGAGCATCATACCTAGAGTCATTTCTCCTTGAATAACAGCTGTAGCAGCTATTACGGTAATAATAACATTCTTAATCTCATTGATCATAACTCCCCCTATCTGTTGTACCTGCTCTAGATGTAGGACCTTCAGATTAATGCTAAATAGGTCAGCTTGTACATCCTCCCATTCCCAACGTTTCCGCTGTTCACAGCCCTGCAATTTGATCTCTTGCATACCTTTAACCAGTTGGTAGGTCACGTTGCGACTACGACCAGCTTGTTCGAAAACCTTATAATCTAGCTCTTTCCTCTTTGTATAGAAAACAAAGATCCAACCTACATACAACAGAGTTCCACAAAAGAACACAAGGAAAATACCCAAACTATAAGACACTAAAATAATACCAAAGATCACAATAGAAAAGAAGGAAAACACAAAAGTCAAGCTACTAGAAGTCAAAAACTTCTCAATCCTCCTATGATCTTCGATGCGCTGTAAAAGGTCTCCCATCAATTTTGTTTCAAAGAACACCATTGGGAGTTTCATCAACTTGATAAAAAAATCTGATATAAGCGTGATATTAATCCGAGTGGAGATATGCAACAGGATCTTTGCTCGAACAAAATCAACCGCAGTTCGACTAAAGATTAACATCAATTGTGCAAGTAGTACCAGCCACACAAAGCGAATATCCTTTCCTCCGATACCAATGTCTACTATTCCCTGTGTAAGAAGAGGAAAAACTAGTTGCAACAAAGAGCCAAGGAACAAGCCTAACACTAATTGTATGAAGAAGTGTTTATACTTTGCAAGGTAAGCACACAGAAGTGATTGGCGAGAAGGAGAGCTATGCATCACCCTATCCTGCCCCCCTTCATTCTTCAAAAGCTCATAAAACCTCTCGGTGGGCTCAAGTAGAAGTACTATGCCTTTTTCCTTCCCATCTGCCACTGTGCTATTCCAATGCTCACAGAACTCCTTTCGTGTATATATGATAAGTCCTTTCCCGGGATCAGCAACATGAATTGAGAACTCCCCTTTACCCTGTGTCTTGATTCTGTGGATGACAACAAAGTGATTCTGATTCCAATGGGCGATACAAGGGAGAGGGACATCTCGCACAAAAGCCTCAAACGAAAGACTTCCTCCAATCGTTCTAAATCCAATCTGTTCTGCCGCTCTACTGATACCTAACAGAGACACACCATTCCTATTCATCGAACAGGCGGCTCGTAACTTCTCCCTGTTCATACATAACCCATAATGCTGGGTGATCATTGCTAAACAAGCAGCACCACAATCCATCGAGTCATGCTGCCTTACAAAAGTCTTCATACTAGTCCTCGTCTATGGGATAGTGACACCAACATGGCCGTTCAAATGAGAAGAGCCCTCTGTGCGTAGTATATCGACAGTCAAGACAGGCATACCTGAGTTCACAATCCTTACAGCCATCAATCAGATCCTTAGAAACCATCCAACATTCTTGAAAAGATGCAGATGAAACTATCTTAACGAAAGAGGGATGAGCAAAGACTGAGCCATACCTTTGCTCGGAGAACAAGCAGTTTGATATACTTCCATCCCTAAGGATGGTAAGCTTCCTGTACAGACAGTTATTGTATCTCAATGACTCATCATAGAAGCGACGATTTAAGATCAATCTATAATCAGAGTATGTACACGAATCCAAATCTAGACTTTTATG
>NZ_CAJZFJ010000019.1 GCF_915070105.1 uncultured Porphyromonas sp. | reverse complement strand
AAACGAGAATCTTATCCGTTTCGTTCAAGCCCTCAATATATTTCCAGCTATGAACTTGCATAAACCCATTTTCTCGTTGCTCTATTCTGGCTGGTGGAATATTATCACTTCTATCATACTCTACACCATAAGCAAAATGAATCACATTTTCCTTGTCAAAGAACTTCTCATTCAATTGCTTTTCCACATCTTGTGCAAGGAGTCTTGTCTTTGGAGTAAGGATAATCTCATTAGCATTGTCCTTTACTTGCATCACCAGCCTCACGTAGTTGAGGTTTGGCTCGCCCTGGTTCAAGAAGTCTACAATAATCTGCTCCTTGTCGGTAGATGTCAATGATGACGGGAAGAAGTACGTCCCACCATTATCATTTAAGCTACTGCGTGCATATTGATCCAAGAGGATATGAGCAGATAGACTATTACTCATTATCTTGCTCTTGAGATATTTCGCAAACTTATCTACGATCCGTTCCTGTTGCAGAATCAGACGCAAATTTCCATCTTCAGCAAGCACCTTGTCCAAAAAAGGCTCATCAAGCAAATCTAGAAGATTATAATTGGCGACCACCTCCCAGAATGATTCTGTATAGCTCCAGTCTATCGACTTGTAATAATCATACAGTGCATCTTTGGGTATAGCTCGTAGATATCTCACAATAATTTTTGAGAAACTCTTAACCATTGATTTCAGGCTATTAATATAATCCTCTGTCCAAGTTGATAGATAGTTGTTACGATCTATATATTTTTTGATGTGATAGAGTTCCAAAACATCATTGATATCCTTGACGAATTTTGATGCCTCAAAATTCATCAATAGGCCCTCTATTTGCTGTAAATTCGAACCTATGCTCAAATCACGTTGGGAATAGTATTGCACTCTATGTCTTTCCATATTTATATCTATAATTATAATAGGTGAATCTCCTTTATCTACTGTACTATAATTATCTTCGTTAGCATATAAAACAACTTATACCCTATCAGTAGCAAATGTAAGGAGTGGAAATCTATCATACCCCCTCGGGGTTGTTTATTCTAATGACTTGCCGAAAATTCCCAGCGATCAGCAAAGAGGGCTATTTCTCTCTTAGTAATTCCTAGTCGAGTAGCCAAGGATAGCCAATCTTTCAGGGCATTACACACTTCCAAAATAATGGTATCGGCAATCTCCTTGCTCAGCATATATTCTTCTGAAGCATCTCTGAGAAGTGAGAGGTCCGCCTCGTTGGACGTAGAAGTAACCAGTAAACTCTGATGTTTACTTAATGTTGGGTTTATGTCGTAAGCAGGAGATAGTGTCCAGCCTTTGGGTGTAAGTAAGAATCCGTGATTTCGGAAGTGATCATCACTATTGCCAATGCAGATATTGAAAACAACACGACGATATAGTTCCCTTAGGTTACTCTCCACATCTGTACAGTGGCGAATGATAAAATCCACAATATCTAAGTAACCGTAACCATTCATGGCGTTATCTCCATCATGCAATCCAAGAAGCGTCATAGTCGAGGCAAAGTGGATACGTTTCCCTTGCTCTGTTCTATCAAAACGCTTGGAGATTAGGGTGTGATAGGTCTCTGATGTTTGTAATACCCTTGTTTCAGCCACAGTAATCCCAGCCCTTTTCGCAAGAAAATGGCAGAGATGCTCCCACAACTCGGCATCATAATCATCCTTAAGAGAGGGAAACTTTGCAATACATAAAGAGCCATCGGTATCCAGCACACTGGCTTTGGGACGTGCTCCACCAAGAGAAGTGCCAGGCTGAATCAGCTGTACGATCCATCTTCTGTCAGGGAGTTCGTTCCGCTCCTCACTTTGTTCTACCTCCTTGCTTGCGGCTTCCAATGCACGAATATCGGTCAAGGGTGGAATCCTCAGGATCGGAGAGCTATTGATAAAGTCAGCATCTACACTTTCTTTGAAACGGAAACCTCCCATTCGGGAATAATCATCAATCCCCAAGAGGTAATCAAAGGAGGTAAGACGACGAAGGGGGCGTTTCTCCCCTTGTGCTAAAATCTGCTCTCTGCGATTAAGTAGTGTTCGCCCCCATCTATCGGGCAATGCATCCGAAAAGCATCCAAAAATATCATCACCTCCTGTTGTATATTGTACGCCCGAGTAATTGTTAAGATCAGCACTTAGGAATAATCCTCCTTGTATTCGTAGCCATTCTTCATTGAAGCAGAAGCCATAGCTGTCTGTCCCCCGCAGAGACTCATAGCTCAATTCCCCAACAAGTGTCGGTTCTTTCAGCCAATCAAAATCAGCATATACAAGTAGTTTCTGCATAGTTTATTCTTTCTTGGAGGCACGGCGGCGATTGATGAGAGAAAGGTCTTGGAGGCGCCGTCCCAGTTCATCGTCTTTAGCAAGGTGGAGGATGTCGTCCTCAAGCTGAAGGGCATAGAGTACTCGCAAGTAAATCCCGATCGACACAGTAGGGGCTCCATTCTCCACACGAGAGACGGTCAAAGGGGAACAAGTAGCACGCTCAGCAATCTGTGCCACACTAAGATTACGACGCAGTCGGGCTAACTTGATTTGCTCTCCTACAATCTGCATCTTCTGCTCTAATTTTCGGGGCAACTTAGTCCCCATTGTATTCTTTGCCATATCTTCAACACATCATATAATACGCAAATATAAGCTTTTAATCTCACTATTATAATTGTTGAAAGAAAAATAATTATATCAAGTATTTTTCCTGCACCACATTGCCTTAATATGCTCCGAAATGGGAACTTTTACACTGGGCAAGCGTGCCAATTACAAATGGGAGGTGTTATAATCTGTTGATTTATAGAGCGTAACACCCCAAAGAAGATTGAAAGACTGAGGACCAAGCCATGCGATACAAATATGTCCCCCCCTATAAAATAGGCACATAAAACTGTTTTTCCATTTATTTGAGGGGTATTTGTACCGATTAGAAGGCTTATCGCCTAATCGATACAGAGGTAAATATATTGCATCGGCAAGTAGCTGCTGACCACAAGCAAAGACTAAGTATCACCCAAAAAGGAAAGGCGCTCGTTATGAGCACCTTTCCTTTTATCTATCTACTCGTTAGGCTTCATTCGAAGGTTTTCGTTCCCCTATTCTTGTACTTCATCTGCACCTCACTCTTCTTATCAACAGTCAAGTTCCTCGAAAGGAAAAGCTTAGATTGTCTATCCAACGATTCTATAAATATAAGCTAGTTGAGATAAGTTGGCGGACGAAGAAAACTACTCAGATAGGCAAACTCACATTTATAGCGTTCCAAGCATTCATAGTCCCCTAGAGAAGGGGATACTAGTCGAGAAAGATCCATGTTATGAGTCAAATCGTGTAGTTTGACAGCTGTTGCTAATGGACTAGCCACTATGCCTTGTATATAAGACTCTCGATTAGCTGCACAATGGTGGTCTAGAAGCCTTAGTGCTCGCTCTATTTCATTTCTATCTCGCCTAGGTAACGAAGCCCCTGCAAAATCTTCCAAAAGAGATAGCACGGAGTCCAGCTTATATTGGGTATCCTCAGTACTATCATGCAGATAACCAACTACCCGTTCACGCCAGTCCCTTCCCTGAGCAGCAACAGCAGAGAGATGACCTTCGTAATAAGGCACACCAGCCTTATCTACTTGTCCCAGATGCAGATGCTTGGCAACTAGAGAAGCACATTCCACCCAAACATGCGCAGCAGGTGTTCCAGTAAATGGCCGTGGAGATACCGGAGGCAAAGGAAGACGTTCGCCATCTCCTCCAATTGTATCGATATATCCACTACATATACTCACTATACGATCATCCGAGTAGGGATTTAGATAAATGCCTCTGCATGCAAGCTCTACTACTCGTCTAAACCACTGTACATAATCTGAATCCTCAGCCTTTGCCCTGAATAGATCTGGGTGCTCTGCAAACTCTTCGAGGAACTCATCAGCAAGAGAATCCGCAGATAGCCCACAGCAATCAGAGCCAACAGAGGAATACCAAATAGCCTCTCCCTCCAATTCGTACCCATTTTCACTCATTGCATCTTGACGGGCTAGATGAACTCTATAAGCCATCCTATTAGGTGATAGATAACCAAAGAAACGCATGCGTTCATAGCCACGTCTATGTAGTTCTTCTAACAGTAGGATAACATCTCTAGCCCCTAGAGTACAGTTGGTAAATCGCTTCATAGAATCTTACTTGCATTCTTCGTTGCCGCCAAATATACAGCATTCCTGAGGAACTATCTCAGTCAACATGGACACCCTTTGCTCAGATCCTAGATAATCAAAGGGAGTATCAATTATTTGACGTCCCCTGAAGAGGATGTTGGAGTCAAACAAACTTACGTGTCAGCCAAAATATACAGCTATTAGCGTGAATAACACTTCCCCCTTGGGCTGGGCCGACGCATGATCTCGCTCGCACACTCCTGCCTTTGGATCTTCAGGGGTATTATTTTATATTCCAGAGAGCCTTAGTGCATCACTAAAGAACCTAGGCATTATCCCCAAGAAATAGCATACAAGCGAGCCCTACAGAGGAGATACTTAGAGCGAGGTTGTGTACACGCGTGTACACTGTTGTATACACACGTGTATACTTATCCCACCTAGGTAGGAGGGATACACTGGGGATCTCTACACCTGGGACATAGATACTTCGATCTTTTCGGCGTATGCTCCTTGACAACCTTGCCCTCGCACTGTAGTGATTTCATGCATCAGCCCTTACCCCTTGGGTGTTGTCCAAGAGAGGCTGGGGGAAAACAGCTACCTTTGTAGCCGTATATTCTCTAGCTACTAAGGATACAGCCTACTAGAGGTGGAAGAGAGTCTTGTGTGCATGGAAGCACCCAATAGCCGAAGGACTACCTGTAGGAAGAGCTACCTATCGCCAAATAAGCCTCGAAGGGCTAGGGCTTTAATGCCTCCACAGTCACGAGGAAGAGATTGCCAATCCGGAGGAGAAACAAAGATGAGGGGAGGAATGAGTATAAGCCTTTGGGGAGGGGGAATATCAGGGCTACATTAAAGCGAGAAGAGAGGCGAACATTATACAGGTATCAAGTTGTTTTAGAGATGTATTCAATTTTATCCTCCAAAAAGTATAAAGCGCTATGAGTATCAATATTCCTCAGTCTTCGCTCCCCAGGGTAGTGATAGCAGGTGGAGGCTTCGGTGGGCTCAAGCTCGCACAGAGCCTAGATAGTAAACTCTTCCAAGTCGTACTCATTGACCATCATAACTATCATCAGTTCCCCCCACTGATCTATCAAGTGGCCTCCTCGGGGCTAGAGCCAAGCTCCATCGCCTTCCCCTTCCGTTCGGCCTTCCGTAAGAAAAAGAACTTCCTCTTTCGTATGGCTGAGGTAGAGGGTGTAGACACTCTACGCAATGTCCTACTCACCTCTGTCGGCGAGGTGCAGTATGATTATCTCGTGCTCGCCTGTGGTGGGATGACCAATTTCTTCGGTAATGAGGAGATCGCTCGTCATAGCCTCCCGATGAAGACACTCTATGAGTCCATCAATCTACGTAATGTACTCCTGCAGAACATTGAGAAGGCTCTCGTCTCAGACGATGAGGCTCAGCGTGACGCTCTCCTCACTGTAGCTATTGTTGGGGGTGGCCCCTCGGGGGTAGAGATAGCAGGGGCACTCGCAGAGATGAAGCGGTACGTATTACCTAAGGATTACCCTTATCTCGACACCTCGCTCTTCCGCATACATCTCCTTGATGCTTCACCTCGGCTATTACAGGCAATGAGTGAGAAGAGCTCTGAGACCGCAGCTCAGGGGCTATCTGAGCTTGGGGTAGAGATCCACACGGGCACGATGGTATCCAACTATGATGGGCAGACCCTAACCCTCAGTGATGGGACAGAGATGAAGACTCGTACTGTCATCTGGGTTAGTGGTATCGTAGCCAACACTATAGAGGGCATCAGTGCAGAGACCTTGGGGCGGGGCAAGCGTATCCTAGTAGACGACCACAGCCAAATCTTGGGGCTGACGAATGTCTTTGCCATTGGAGACCAAAGCTTCATGACCGCAGACCCCAAGTATCCCAACGGGCACCCACAGCTAGCACAGGTCGCACTACAGCAGGCCAAGCTCCTAGCCCAAAACCTCAAGGCTCGCCTACAGAACCAGCCCGAGTCACCCTTCCGCTACCGAGACTTAGGCTCTATGGCCACGATCGGACGTAACCGAGCCGTGGCAGAGATAGGCAAGGCTAAGTGGGGAGGCTTCACAGCCTGGGTGCTTTGGCTCGTAGTCCACCTTCGCTCGATCCTCTCTGTACGTAACAAGGTCGTCGTCCTGCTGAACTGGATATGGAACTATGTCACCTATGACCGTTCACTTCGTCTTATCCTCAAGCGTAATGTCCCCATTGAGCCTTACCACCAGAGACTACAGCGAGCACATAGGGAAGAGGGAGATGAGGGCAACGACAACCAGCAATGATTAGACAATAGCATCCATAATACAGCACTCATGGTCATGCATATAATAAGTACCTTTACCCGGCATACAGTTGGGGTACTACTTGCCCTAGGGCTACTCTACTCTTGCAAGGGAGCCAAGACTGAGCAAGAAACACCACCTGTACAAGTTCTGCTTACGCAAGCTCAGAGCCTTTCTCGCCTAGAGTTGGCAACAAGTGAACTACGTACCACCCTTGCCTTAGATCCAAGACAAGATGGCTTCCTCGGCTGGAAGCGTCTCCTTGGCACAAGAGAGACTAAGGTCGAGATCGTCAGTCAGGCCTCTGCCTACTGCGACCTTAGGCTACTCACCGAACAGATGATACGACAGCGCAACGATAGCACTATCGATCTGGTCCTTCCCCCCATAGAGGTCACGAGAGAACTAGAGTCTATGCACCGTGCCGTGAGTAAGGAGGCAGACCCAATGCGCTCACGCCTCACGGAGAACGAGATCGAGGAACTCCTACAGCGACAGCGTGCCAAGGTCTCTAAGATCCTTGACGATGCCCTCCTACAGATACGCCCTCAGCTCCTAGCTGATGCTCGTGCAGCAGCAGAGAGCAAGCTCTCTGAGATGATGCAACAGCTCGGGGTACGTATCCGAGTGACCCTCTCACCTAGCGATGAGGCCGAGAGTACCCGCAATCCCTCCTTCACCCCAACCTCCAAGACTAAGTGATGAAAGCACTCCGCATCCCCCTACTAATCCTCATTCTCATCCTTCTCTTAGTCGGGGTAGCACTCTACCTCTACCGCACCTATACAACAGAGGAGACCAAGGAGCCTAAGGTCACTCCCGTAGAGCTCCAAGCAAAAATCACCCAGCGCCTAAGGCTCATCACCCAGGAGATCACTTACCGCCAGTCCGTCAAGGCCTATTCGGGCTCCTATATGGCCGAGGGCGTAGCTGACCTAGTAGCCTACGTCAAGTTTGACCTAGAGCGACTCCACATCCAGCAGGGACAGGGCGACACGCTCTACGTCTCCCTGCCTATGCCTCAGGTAGAACTGGGACGTAGACCTAATGGCACGCACTCGATCAAGTACTACTATATGGCCAAGTCCATCTTCGGTATCCATCCCGAGCCCACCTCCGACCGAACGGCTACTAAGGAGCTAGAGACCAAGATCCTCTCACAGGCTCATAGAGATATAATGAATGACCCACGATTCCTACCTCAGGCGAGGCTAGAGGCTCGGGGGCAGCTCCAGCAGCTCATCACAGCCCTCCTACCTGGACGCCCGATTATAGTCGTTGAGGAAGTCTTGATCCCTGGAGATACATACAGTCCTGAAATCCCCACTACTAGTCCGACACCTATTCCTGCCACTACTCCATAATGATAAGCGTCAATAACGTCTCTGTATACTTCGGGGCTAAGCCCCTCTTCGAGGATATATCCTTCGTCATCTCTGCCAAAGAGCGCATAGCCCTAGTAGGGAAGAATGGCGCAGGGAAGTCCACTCTATTAAAGCTCCTAGCCGGTATAGATGAGCCTACCGAGGGCTCCATCTCTCGCCCCAAGGACATACGCATAGGTTACCTACCGCAGGTCATGCAGATGAGTGATGAGCGGACAGTCCTCGCAGAGTGTCAGCAGGTCTTCAGCCACATCACAGAGCTAGAGCAGGAGGTAGAGCATCTAGCCCAAGAGATGGCGACACGTACCGACTACGAGAGTGACGAATATATGGAGCTCATCGAGCGACATGCACAGCGCTCTGACCTTCTGCTGATGCAGTCTAGTGGTAGCATACAGGCAGACATCGAGCGTACACTACTCGGACTAGGCTTTGAGCGTACAGACTTAGAGCGTCCTACGAGTGAGTTCTCGGGGGGATGGCGTATGCGTATTGAGCTAGCCAAGATACTGCTACAGCGTCCTGATGTCCTCCTATTGGACGAGCCGACAAACCACTTGGACATCGAGTCGATCCGTTGGCTTGAGCGATTCATCGCCTCTGGTTCATCCGCCCTTGTACTCATCTCGCACGACCGAGCCTTCATTGACGCTACGACCAGCAGGACTCTGGAGATAGAGCTAGGTAGGCTCTACGACTACAAGACGAACTACAGCCATTACCTCACCCTCAGAGAGGAGCGACTGGAGCAGCAGAGACGTGCCTACGAGAACCAACAGAAGGAGCTACAAGCTACCGAGGACTTCATCGAGCGCTTCCGCTACAAGGCCACGAAGGCTGTCCAGGTACAGAGCCGACTCAAGCAGCTAGCCAAGGTAGAGCGTATACAGATCGAGGACATTGATCGCAAGGCGATGCACTTCTCTTTCCTTCCAGCTATTACCTCGGGTGCTTACCCCGTGATCATCGAGGGGCTCACCAAGAGCTATGGGACACATACCGTCTTCTCAGACGTAAATATGACCATTGAGCGAGGTGAGAAGGTAGCCTTCGTGGGGAAGAATGGATCGGGTAAGTCCACCCTCATCAAGTGTATCATGGGAGAGATCTCGGACTATACGGGCTCTCTACGGCTAGGGCACAATGTAGAGGTGGGCTACTTCGCCCAGACCCAGAGCCAAGAGCTCAATGGCGACTATACCATCTACGAGACGATCGATAGAGAGGCTCAGGGGGAGATCAGGACTAGGATCAACGACCTACTGGGAGCCTTTATGTTCGGGGGAGAGGAGTCTGAGAAGAAGGTATCCGTACTAAGCGGAGGAGAGCGAGGACGAGTAGCCCTCATCAAGCTCCTACTACGCCCTGCGAACCTACTCATCCTAGACGAACCAACGAACCACCTAGACATCCGCTCCAAGGAAGTCCTCAAGGAGGCGATCCTCCGCTTCTCTGGTACGGTGATTATTGTCTCGCATGACCGTGTATTCCTCGATGGCTTGGTATCTCGTGTCTACGAGTTCCGCTCGGGCAAGGTCACGGAGCATATCGGTGGGATCTACGACTGGCTAGAGAAGCGTGATCGGGAGGACAATACCACCCCAAGCACTCCTCGTGCAGGAGCCCCATCTTGTGAGGTGAAGACCACCAGTAGCACGACGGGGGCAGAAGACTACCAGCGACAGAAGGAGGCCGCCAAGGAGCGCAGAGCCCTAGAGCGAGAGCTGCGCTCTACTGAGGAGCGAAGTGAGGCGATCGATACCGAGCTACAGCAGCTAGAGGCCAAGCTCGCTCTACCAGAGCATGCCACAGACCAAGCACTCTTCGACCGCTATCGCCAGCTCAAGGAAGAGCAGGAGGCTGTCCTCTCCCGATGGGAGGAGCTCAGCCTACAGCTTGAGCAGTAAGGGCAATATCCCCTCGCTACTCGAGGTCATAGAAAAGCAAAGGAGCCTGTACCCCGTAGGGTACAGGCTCCTCTTTTTTGTCTAGGGTAACCCTTAGTCTAGAGGATGTACCATATCCTCAGGGCGTACCCACTTGTCGAAGTCTTCCTCGCTGACATAGCCTAGGCGAAGAGCTTCTTCCTTGAGCGTTGTGCCATTGCGATGAGCAGCATTGGCGATCTCAGCGGCCTTGTAGTAGCCGATATGGGTATTGAGTGCCGTGACGAGCATGAGGGAGTTATTGAGTAGCTCCTTGATGCGGGGGTGGTTAGGCTCTACACCTGATACGCAGTGGATATCGAAGGAGACTGCGGCATCCCCTAGGAGCTGTGCACTCTCTAGGAAGTTGGCAGCCATGACAGGCTTGAAGACGTTGAGCTCGAAGTGGCCCTGCATCCCTGCTACAGAGATCGTCGTATCGTTACCTGCGACCTGAGCGCAGACCATCGTCATAGCCTCGCACTGTGTGGGGTTCACCTTACCGGGCATGATGGAGGAGCCGGGCTCATTGGCGGGGATGATGATCTCACCGATACCGCTACGAGGGCCAGAGGCGAGGAGGCGGATATCGTTTGCGATCTTATTCAGGGCTACTGCTACCTGCTTCAGGGCGCCATGGCTCTCTACGATGGCATCGTGGGCTGCTAGTGCCTCGAACTTGTTCTTAGCCGTGACGAAGGGTAGGCCTGTGAACTCTGCGATATGGCGTGCGACCACGACATCATAGCCCTTAGGGGTATTGAGACCCGTACCGACCGCTGTACCGCCGAGGGCTAGCTCTGCTAGGTGTGGGAGGGTGTTCTCGATGGCCTTGATGCCATGCTCGAGCTGAGCAGCATAGCCACTGAACTCCTGACCTAGGGTGAGGGGTGTAGCATCCATGAGGTGCGTACGACCGATCTTCACGACGTCTGCCATCTCCTTGGCCTTGCGGTCAAGTGCCTGATGTAGCTGGCGAAGGCCTGGGAGGGTTACCTCTACGACCTTCTTATAGCAGGCGATATGCATCCCCGTGGGGAAGGTATCATTGGAGGACTGAGACTTATTGACATCATCGTTAGGGAGTAGGGTCTTCTCACCTTCCCCGATCACCTTCCCTGCTAGCTGGTGTGCACGGTTGGCGATGACTTCATTCACGTTCATGTTGCTCTGCGTCCCTGAGCCCGTCTGCCAGATAACGAGTGGGAACTGGTCATCCAGCTTCCCTGCGAGGATCTCATCACAGACAGCGGCGATGAGGTCACGCTTCTCTACGGGGAGTACTCCGAGCTCGTGGTTAGCATAGGCTGCCCCCTTCTTGAGGTAAGCAAAGCCACGGATTACGTCCAGAGGCATAGAGGCTGGCCGACCGATCTTGAAGTTGTTACGAGAGCGTTCTGTCTGTGCTCCCCAAAGCTTGTCAGCGGGTACCTTGACTTCGCCAAGGGTATCCTTTTCGATTCTGTAGTCCATTACTGTATATCTTAAATTGTACGTACGGCATACTTATATAGCACAAATGTACCAAGACTAAACGAATTACCGGCTATCCTCCCTATCTTCACTTCCCATTCTATCTACACTTTTGCTAGGTTGAGCAGCCTAAGCTCCATAGCTTTAGGTAGACCGAAGAACGGACTCCCTTCGTCCCTTCTTGCCCCAGATGAGGCACTTGACCAAGAGCCTAGCCTCTCCTATCCATCACCATAGATAGGGAAGAGGCAGATGAAAAATACCCAAATATGATGATTGTACTACCTAGCTTTTCCTTGTTCCTTTGCATTCAGTAAGGGGAGGGCTATATACCTAGGCTCTATAGCATGATGAGAAGCCCTCTACCTAACAATAGATGTATTCATTCATCCACTAAATAACAACTGAGTATGCTACTGCGCAAAGCATCATTCTCTGCCCTACTCCTAGGGCTACTTACCCTGGCTTTCCTACCCTCATGCAGAGGTGAAAAGACCAATGACATCCCCGACACGCACCACCTCACCGACACGAACTGGACGGAGGCCACGGGGCAGTACAGCCTACACTTCAACTCACCCAAGGAAGTGAAGATCAAGATCATCCCTAAAGGCCCTGGTCACAAGCTAGAATATCTGCTAGACTGCGAGGTCAAGGGGGACTCACTCTTTATCAAGAACTACACTGCCGAAACTCCCTTCGGCAAGATGCACATCGTAAAGGACTTCAAGGGAGCCTTCTCTGGCTCTGAGCTCACTGCCGACTTTGAGTCCGCCACTATGCAACCACAGGAGGACAGCCCTACGCCCAAAATTGTCCCCCTCTCCCTCAAGGCCGTTGTCTTCAAGAAGAAGTAAGCCCACCTCCCCACTCGCCCTCTAAACAAGTCGTGGAGTAGCCTGTCCTAGGATCGTATACTTCGGACATCCCGACACATCCATCCTAGCAGACGCTACACCCTCACAGAGGACATATAATGTTCGCCCCCGTCATCTTAGATAGGTGACGGGGGCGAATATTTTATGTCCTATCGCCCCTTCTCGGTATACCCTCTCCCACCCTCTAGGCATGTCCCATACAGAGTGAGTTATGAGGGCGGATTTTCAACTAGCCTACCTCCACCTACAGCCCTTCACCTAGGGGGTGTCCCTATCTAGGGTCGAGACATAATCTATCCTAGTACGCTCCTCACTTTGGGGGTATTGTTTCACCTCAAGGGTGTCTTAGCCGTGTCTCCGGGAGCACTTAGATTTAGCCCCGAGAATCGCACGTACTAGAGCCCTACCGAGGACATACTTAGAGCGAGGTAGTATACACGCGTGTATACAGTTGTGTACACGTGGGTATACTATGGTGTACACACGTGTACACTTTTCACCCTTAGGTAGTACCTATACTTCTGGTAAGTCTACACTAGGATACAGATGCTGCTATCTTGGGTGTATGCTCCTCACGCACTTTGCCCTCGGCATCTAGTGAACTCTGGCCTCGGCTCTAGTAATATCTCCCTCGGGAGCTCCTTTGTGAGGACAAAGCCGTATCTTTGTCTGAACGTAATAGCATTAACGCAATACGATAAGATAGACAATGACGACTATTGAGGAGAAGCAGCTCGTACTGGATAAGCGGTACCTCCGTATGGCTCGTATATGGGCCGAGAACTCCTACTGCGAGCGAAGGAAGGTCGGTGCCCTCATCGTCAAGGATAAGAGCATCATCTCCGATGGGTACAATGGTACGCCCGTGGGCTTCGAGAACATCTGCGAAGACGACGATGGCCATACGAAACTATACGTACTACACGCTGAGGCGAATGCGATCACCAAGCTAGCCAGTAGCACCAACGACAGCTCTGGAGCGACAGTCTATGTCACTGATGCCCCCTGCATCGAGTGCGCCAAGCTCATCATCCAGAGCCGTATCGTACGTGTCGTCTATAGCATCGAGTATCGTCTACGTGATGGCATCGACCTACTGCAGCGTGCCGGGATCATAGTAGATCATATCCCCCTAGAGAGCCTCTGACGAGTGCTCTCGATCAATCCACTTTATTAGGCTGAATCTATGCAACCAGACTCTACTCACTCCACTAGCCCTACGCCAGAGGCTCCTCAGCATCCACGGCGTGGACGGCTACTGCGCACCCTAGCCTATATAGCTATCGTCTGCATCATCTTCCTCTTCGGGGTCTTCACCTCTGTCTTCCTAGGGATAGGAGGTAGGCGAGGTTCCTCGGGCAAGCTGGGGCAGATCTTCTCGCTCATCGAACGCTTCTACGTCGATTCGGTGAACCTCGATAGTATCGAGGAGCAGTCCATCCCCTACGTGCTCTCCCAGCTAGATCCCCACTCTGTCTACCTGAGTGCCGAGCTCAATAAGCAGGAGACCGAGGGACTCGAAGGAGCCTTTGCCGGGATCGGTGTCCAGTTCAATACTCTTCTTGATACCGTCGTCGTAGTACGAGTCATCGAGGGCGGCCCCAGCGAACGTGCAGGACTCCAGCCTGGAGACAGAATACTGAGAGCTGATGCGAGCGTACTGACCCGTGACTCGATCTCCTCAGATGATGTAATGAAGGCGCTCAAGGGGCCAGAGGATACAGTCGTACACCTGCTGGTCAAGCGTGGCGAGAAGGTCTTCGACTGCCCTGTCGTGCGTGGTCTTGTCCCCGTGACGACGATCGACGCTGCCTACATGATACGTCCACGTGTTCTCTACGTACGCCTGAATAAGTGGGGAGCACAGACCCCGCTGGAGTTCCAGCAGGCCTACGCAGAGCACGCTCCTGAGGGCGTCGATCGGATCCTTATCGACCTAAGAGACAATGGAGGTGGGTATCTACAGGCAGCAACAGCGCTAGCCAGTGAGTTCCTCAATCGAGGAGATCTAATGCTCTACAATCAGGGAGCACACTACCCCCGTGAGGACTTCAAGACCGAAAGGGATGGCCGACTCAAGAATGTCCCCATCTCCGTCCTCGTCAATGAGAATAGTGCTAGCTCTAGTGAGATCTTTGCTGGGGCTATGCAGGATCTCGATCGTGCACAGATCATAGGTCGGCGTACCTTCGGCAAGGGACTTGTACAGGTACCATTTAGCCTACGAGATAGCTCCGTCGTCCGACTCACGGTAGCACGCTACTACACTCCATCGGGCAGGAGCATACAGAAGAGCTATGCCCGAGGCCTCGAAGCCTACGTAGATGACATCGAGGAGCGATACATACACGGAGAGCTATTCTCTGCCGATAGCATCTCTAAGCCAGATACGACCAAGTACTACACCCGCATGGGTCGTGTCGTCTACGGCGGCGGGGGGATCACCCCCGATATCTTCGTGCCACGAGACAGCACGGGGATCAACACCTACTACCTGCGCCTACTGAGGTCTGGTACGATCCAGCGGTTTGCCTTCACCTATGCCGATGCGAACCGCTCCCGCTTAGCCACATTCTCCTCCGTCAAGGAGCTATCAGACTATCTATGGAGCGTAGGTGATCAGATCGTCTACAGCTACGCTTCCTTCGCACAGCAGTATGGTGTAGCACAGCGCCCAGGGCTCCTACAGGAGTCGTTCCCGATCCTCAAGCGTGACCTCGTCGCTCTCATCGCAGATATGCTAGGAGGAGAGAAGAACCTCTACTATCGTATCCGCAACGAACGTGACCCCGAGGTACTACGTGCCATCGAATGTCTTACCTCCAAGGAATGGAAGCCCACGAAGCAGTAAGCACCAAGCAGGACCTTCGTCGTAGACTCCGCACACTAGGACGAGAGCTCATCACAGAGCCCGATCGGGTTCGGTGGAGTAGCTCTATCGTGGAGCAGCTACGCCGAGATCCCTTATGGTCCGAAGCTCAACACGTGGGACTCTATTCAGCCCTCCCCGATGAGCCCTGCCTACAGGCACTCATCGATGAGGTAGTGGGGGTGAAGTCAGTTTACCTGCCCCGAGTGCTAGGAGAGGAGGAGATGGCTTTCTATCCCTTCATCTCTTGGGACTCACTAGAGCGTTCTAGGAGCTTTGGTCTCTATGAGCCCACGCTCGATCATAAGGCTGTATCCCCCGAGCAGCTGGATCTGCTCATCATCCCCGCCCTGGCCTTTGACAGCGAAGGCTATCGACTCGGACGGGGCAAAGGTTACTATGACCGCTACCTCGCACAGACTAAGGCGAGACGTATCGGTGTGAGCTTTGGGCTCCTACGTCCTCGCCATCTCCCCACAGAGCCTTGGGACCTCCCCATGGACAGAGTGTACTATCCCCTCCACTAGGCTATGTACCGCCCCGACCACCTAACCCTCAACCTCTCGGGCAAGCTCCTCTCACTAGAGCGCCCTATCGTCATGGGGATCATCAACGTCACCCCCGACTCCTTCTACTCTACGAGCCGCATCGCAGGAGAGAGTGAGCTGAGGGAGCGTATCGATACCCTCCTCCGTGAAGGAGCCTCGATAGCAGATGTCGGCGCATACAGCTCTCGCCCAGGTGCAGAGGATGTCAGCAGTCAGGAGGAGATGAGACGACTAGCTCCCACACTACAGATACTGAGAGACGAGTACCCAGAGTTGCCTGTCTCCGTAGATACGTTCAGAGCAGAGGTCGCACGATGGGCTGTGCAGGAATATGGAGTAGCGATGATCAACGATATCTCAGGCGGGGCACTTGACCCTGAGATGTACACGACCATCGCAGAGCTTCAGGTGCCCTATGTCCTCATGCACATGAGGGGTACTCCTCAGACCATGGGTGGGCAGACTGACTACCGAGATCTCGTACTCGACATACTTGATTACTTCATTGAGCGGGTGGGCCAGCTCACAGAGCTAGGTGTACATGATGTGATCCTAGATCCTGGCTTCGGCTTCAGCAAGACCCTAGAGCAGAACTATGAGCTCCTAGCCCGTATGTCCGATCTACAGACCGTCCTCCCTCTGCCTCTCCTAGTCGGAGTATCACGCAAGAGCATGGTCTATCGCCTACTAGGTGTAACCCCAGAGGAGGCACTCAATGGCACATCCATACTTCATGCCTTCGCACTAGAGCGGGGCGCAAAGATCCTTCGGGTACATGACGTAGCTCCTGCCGTAGAGGCCATACGCATCTACGAGGCTATGCATCCCTATGAGCTCAAGGACGGAGCTATCCACTACGCTCACACGAATAAGAGCAAACTCTAACTATATAAGACAACGTAAAGGCGATACACATGCTCTGGTGGCTTCAGATCTCGATCAAGGATATCATCGACATACTCCTCCTGGCAGTATGTCTCTACTATACCTACGTTACCCTTCGCTATTCGGGTAGTCGCTCCCTATTCATGGGGATCGTGACCTTCATCATCCTCTGGCTACTGATCTCTCAGGTGCTACAGATGCGTCTGATGGGGGCACTGCTAGACAAGTTCGTGAACATAGGCTTCCTACTACTCGTCATCATCTTCCAAGACGAGGTGCGTAAGGTCCTTGTCACGATAGGCTCAGCCCAGCGATGGCGAAAGATACGGAACCTCTTCCGAGACAGCCGTGAGCAACAGGCACGTGTGGAGGCTGCCTACATCGCCCCAGTTGTCCTAGCCTGTATGAACATGGCGCGCAAGAAGACCGGTGCCCTCATCGCCATACAGGGCAATATGGATCTCACCCCCTATCAGCACGCAGGGGAGCGATTCCTCGCCTCAGTGAATGCACGACTGATCGAGACAATATTCTTCAAGAATAGCCCCCTACACGATGGGGCTATGATCATAGCAGGAGAGAAGATATGTGCCGCAGGTTGTATCCTCCCCGTGGCAAGCAACCCTGACCTAAATAAGGATCTTGGCCTACGCCACCGCTCTGCCCTCGGGCTATCCCAAAAGACCGATGCTAGGGTCATCATCGTAAGCGAAGAGAGAGGAACGATATCTCTGGCCTACCGAGGAGATATCATCGTGGACATTACGGCAGACGAATTGCGAGAGCTCCTCTCGGCTGACTAAGCTCCAACGAACTCCAAGGTAGCCCCTTCACAACAAGAGCACTAAAGAAGACAACCCTCCCATCTCCTCGCCTCATCCCCACTCTAGAAGCTGACTCACATGCCACACAGATATAACTATCGGCCCATTATCAGCCTGCTCCTATTGCTACTCCTCGGGGGTACTATTGGCTTTGCACAGGAGAAGGGTCGCAATAGCCTTGGCTTCCGCAAGATCATCCAGGGCGATAGCATTTGCTCTCTACCCTCCTTCAGTAGCCGAGTGGCCAATACACGTCTATCTGTGCGCTACTTTGCGGCCCCTGACCACGGGACGGTATCTCTAACCAATGGAGGGAGCTACCTCATATCAAATGGGACAGTCATCGGAGGTGTCTACTACAAGGCCAATGGAGGTAACAGCGTACTCAAGCAAGATGAAGCCATCGCCTCTGGTCCTACGATATGGCTCTCTAGTGACCTCCTGCGTATGCCCGAGCCTGTCACCCAGCTGGACATCATGGACATCACGGGGCGCAAGGTACTCTCGGCTCGCAATAGCGGTGAGGTCAAGCTTTCCCTCACCCCTGGTGTCTATCTCATTAGAGCGATCTTCCCTAGACAGACTGTCGTGTGTCGCTTGACCATACGATAAGCCCAACCTACACAGATACGGATAGGCTACTGACCAGGCGACACCTAGATACCATGCTATGATACGCTTGCTCGTCATCGACAATCACGACTCCTTCGTCTTCAATATCGTGCAGCTACTTAGGGAGCATCCACGTGTTACCTATGACCTGATTCGTGAGGACGAGCTATGCGGAGATGAGATGACCCGATATGACGCTCTACTCCTCTCCCCTGGCCCTGGTATCCCAGAGGAATATCCTCGGATGATGAGACTAATCGCAGAGGGAGTAGGTCACTACCCGATACTGGGTATCTGCCTCGGACACCAAGCCATCGCACAGCACCTCGGAGCAACGCTCCACCAACTACCCCATCCCCTACATGGTCATCCCGCACCTCTAGTAGACATAGACCATAGCGACCCCATTGTCGGTGGTATCACAGAGGGAAGTATCGTAGGGCGCTACCATAGCTGGGTAGTGAGTAGAGCAGATCTCCCCGCATGCCTCATCCCCACGGCATATAGCGAGGGGGCAGAGTCGGAGCATCACGAACTGATGGCCTTCCGTCATAGGCAGTACCCGATCTTCGGGCTACAGTTTCATCCCGAGAGTATGATTACCTCCTCGGGCAAAGCTTATATCGAGGGCTTCGTATCCGAAGTAGAGAGGGAGCTACGAGCCCAATCACTATCACGCACTACCATCACGAGTCAAATATAGAATAGGGTATGTACTTCCACGACATCATCGGACAAGACCTAGCCAAGGCCGAGCTCATCTCCTCTGTCAAGCAGGGGATAGTCCCACACGCACAGCTCTTCGTAGGGCGTGATGGTGAGGGAGCTCTAGGGCTAGCCTATGCCTATGCACGCTACCTCAACTGTACAGATAGAGGCGAGCATGACGCTTGTGGGCACTGCCCTTCGTGTAAGCGGTATGATACGTTTGCCGAGCAAGACCTCTTCTACCTCTTTCCCATAGTCAATGCCTCGGGTAAGAACCTCTCCGAGGATACGCTTCCCGAGTGGCGTTCCCTACTGGCACGAGGTCCCTACATCAGATACGAAGAATGGCTCTCCCTACTCGGAGGAGATGGCAAGAAGGCCTCTATCTTCGCACGAGAGGGAGAGGTGATCCAGCAGCACTTCAGCTACCACATGGCTGGGTCTGGCTATCGTATCCTCATGATATGGCTCCCCGAGCGAATGCAAGAGGCTCTAGGCAATAAGCTCCTCAAGCTCGTCGAAGAACCACCGCAGCGTACAGTCATTCTGATGGTCACTATGGAGGAGGAGGCTGTACTAGGTACGCTACGTAGCCGTATGCAGACAGTACGCCTACGCCCTCTAGCTCCTATGGAGATCGAGGCCGCCCTACTAAGCCTTCCCGATGGGGGGAGAGAGGGCGCTGATGCCACCCTCGCAGCTCATCTCAGTGAGGGAAACTATCGTGTGGCACTAGATACCTTCAGAGGCGAGAGTGAGCAGCAGGCCATACTAGAGCGACACCTACAGCGTGTCCTACGTGCTACGGTCAATGCCCAGCCCATCGAGATGAAGATACTGGCAGACGACCTTGCCTCACTAAGCCGTGACGAGCAACAGGCTCTGCTGGAGTACCTGGCACGTATGTTCCGAGAGTTCTACCTCTTCAACCTCGACCTGCCCAAGCTCAACTACCTCACCCCCAAAGAGACCAGCATTGCCAGCTATCTACGTAGCTGTATCACGGGGCATGTCGTACGTGCTGTGGAGGAGGAGCTAGACCTAGCACGTCGCCACATCGCCCAAAATGTCAATAGCAAGATGGTCTTCTTTGACCTCATTCTGCGCCTAACGGCAAAGCTCGCCTCAAGCTACAAGCGCATGAAGATACGCTAAGCTCACGAGCACTTCCCCTCACCACCCTATTCCTAGCAAACCTCTTCTTCCCGTATAGCCTCGGGGAAGCGAAGATCTAGAGAGCGAGAAACGAGAAGGCGGTAGAGAGCATAGTACAGAAATAGTTAAAGGGTGGATGGTGCATGAAGCACCATCCACCCTTTAACTATTGAGTGAACTGAGACTCGTCTAAGAGATCGTCTTTCTATAGAGCTGAGGTACACAGAGCTCTATGAGATCCAGAACGTGCTCGAAGCCCTCTGCCCCTCCATAGTAAGGATCAGGGATATGGTCCTTGGGGGCATCATCAGCCCAGTCTGTCAGCAGGGAGACCTTCTGAGCAGTCTCAGCGGTGGGGGCTAGGTCTAGCAGACGCTCCCTATTCGCACTGTCCATACCTATGATATAGTCATAGTAGAAGAAGTCCTCATAGGTAATCGGGCGTGAGCGAGAGACGAGTTCGTAGCCACGTCGTGCGGCATGGGCTCGCATACGACCATCAGGGAGCTCGCCCTCATGGTGTGCGATGAGCCCTGCCGAATCGATGTCGTAGCGGTCACATGCTCCTTGCTCTGAGACATAGTGACGGAAGACACCCTCTGCCGAAGGGCTTCGACAGATATTACCAAGACACACGAAGAGGATACGTATCGGTCTCGTGGCCTCGACATTTGGGGTGGGATTCGTGACGCTCATTAGTAGATGCTTAGGTCACCGATCGTCACCTCGGGTACATCGTCTACAGTCTTGGTGACGACTAGGCGAATAGTGCGTCCTTCGACTGGCGTCTTGAGCTCAAGGGAGACAGGGATAGGGTTGTGCTTGATGTTTGCGAGCTCACCCTCTGCCACTTCCTGATCATCGACATATAGCTTGTAGCGCTGGATATGCCCACGTGCATCTCGCTGCTGAGAGGGGGTGTAGGTAAGTGAACAGATTCTCCTAGGCTGATCCAGCTCCAGTGTGAGAGCACGTACCCCACGAGGGAGGGTGACCGTAGAATAGCCGTTGCCATCGAAGAGCTTTGTACGTAGATCGTCAGCGAGCTCTGGGGTCTTCACCTTGGAGAGAGAATACCCTACGCTGTAGGTAGCCTGAGCCTTGTCCTTATTGCTAGCACTAGAGACACGAGCATGGATGGTCGTGAAGTCATCGGGCAGATAGAAGGGGGCAGTGTAGCGCTTCCAGAGGTTATGAGTAGCACCGACGTTGCGGGGCACCAGCTGATACTCGATGTGGGCATTACGTGCTGTGGTCGTGATGTAGACACTGTCTCTGCTGTCACGGCGGATACGAGGAGCCTCTAGGACCTCTGGGGCTAGATAGGCTGCTACCTCTGCGAGGCACACAGGGCCACGAGCATCCGTGATGGTTAGGCGAAGAGCCTTAACCTTCACAGCCTCGAAGCGGATAAGACGCTTATATCCGATGGTCGTCAAGCTATCCTTAGTCTCGATGGGACGGAAGTTGCCATCACGACCAGCGACCTCTAGGGCAAAGCTACGTACTCGCTGCCCAAGGGCAATGTACTCCTGTAGAGCTACATTATTGATAAGCTCTTCTCGGGGGAGGGTTAGCGTAATGCTGGCCGTCTTCTCGCCATCAGGAGCAGCCCAGTAGGTGTCGGGGGTACCATCATTGACATTACGAGGCTGGAAGCTACGTCCAGGACGAGTAGCAGAGGCTCGAGCTGTGGCCTTGCGAAGTTTATTATCTCGGAAGGATGCCTTGATATGGTCATGCCAAGCGATCAGACGAGCAGAGTCCACGGCGGGAATCTTCCCATCGAGGTTAATCGGACAGTTCAGCAGGAGGTTGGCATTGCGTCCGACACTCTCGTAGTAGATATTCACGAGGTTGGCGACCGAGCGCACCTGATGGTCCTCACGGTGATGGTAGAACCACCCTGGGCGAATGCTCACATCCACCTCACCTGGTAGCCAGTGGCTAGCATCCTCCATACCCCACTGAGCCTGGGTATAGTGCTTCTGCTTAGACTCATCATACATAGCCCAGTTGGTCTCACCAGCCCATCCACGCTCATTGCCGATCCAGCGGATGGTATGTGTCGTCCCACCGAAGATCATGATGTTGGGGTTGTTGCGCAGCAGCATCTTCGTTGCCCCCTCATAGTCGTAGTAGGTGAGCGGGTCGATCTTTCGGGCAGAGTCTGCACCACCATACCAGCCCGTACCACCATTGGCTCCATCGAACCAGTACTCGAAGAGCTCCCCATAGTTCGTCGTGAGCTCACGGATCTGTTCGTGGAAGGTCTTCTGATACTCGGGGAAGCCGTAGTTGGCATTATTTCGATCCCAAGGGGATAGGTAGATACCGAAGTGTAGCCCATGTCTACGGCAGGCCTCACTCAGATCCTTAACGAGGTCGCCCTTACCGCCCTTCCATGGGCTGTTCTTCACCGAATACTCGGTGGTCTTGGTGGGCCAGAGACAGAATCCATCGTGGTGCTTAGCGGTGAGGATGATCCCCTTCATGCCCGCACGCTTGAGGGTCGTGACCCACTGCTCGACATCGAGCACAGGCGGAGCGAAGGTCTTGGCAGGGGTATTGCCATAGCCCCACTCTAGGTCATTGAAGGTATTGAGCCCAAAGTGTATGAAGGCATAGGTCTCTAGGCGTTGCCAGTCGATCTGCGCCTGAGTAGGGACGGGATAGACGGGCTTAGGCGCAGGAGACTGAGCCGAGAGCCCTTGTCCTAGAGCCACGCTTGCGCAGAGCCCTAGGGCTAGGAGAAGTGGTTGCTTCATCGTAACTGAGAGTATGTAACACTTATAAATTATACGCCACGAAGATAGAGAATTTCCATATACCATAATAGTATACATCCCAAATGGGAGACCCTCCGAGGCAGGAGAGCCTACACATGATTTGGGTTGGTACTCACCACTCCTTGGCACTCTGAGGGCATTAGCTTAATGCTCCGAGGAGCCTTGGTCATACCACTGAGTACCTAGAGGTTACTCCCGTGATGCCTACTTACGAGCGAGCCCTATAGAGGACATACTTAGAGCGAGGTTGTGTACACGTGGGTATACAACAGTGTACACACGTGTACACTATGGTATACACGTGTGTACACTTTTCGCTCCTAGATAGTAGGTCTATGTAGAGTAAACCGACACCTGTGGCACAGATACTTCCATCTAAGCGCATACCCCTAGGCTACCTAGCCCTCACGCTCTAGTAGCTTCAAGTGCCAGCCCTGCTCCGAGGCTAGGATAGTCCAGCAGTCTCCCCGCCATCCGACCCTAACAATCGGCATCCCTCGCCCACCTCCAATAGGATATCCGACTCCACCCAAAGAGATCTATATGAGGAGGGTCAGTATGGGACAGCATACCTAGTTGTACTCTGTCGTCAAGATATATCAAGAGGCCTACCGCCTCAATACAGCTATGACTCCATGCACTCCTATAAGGAATGCCTCCATCACGTGCGTCAGGCGAAGACGCTCTCGACAAGCTGGGAGATGAGGACATATCATGATCGTCCTAGTCGTCTATGTATGATCATGAGTGCATATATGCCAAGTCTGAGGTTGAGAGGGAAGAATCTAGGGGGACGGGGTATCAAGGTAATTCGTATCTTTGCGACACAACTCGTACTAATTGGTTAGATATGCAGGAGAAAATTCTCATCCTTGACTTTGGTTCGCAGACGACCCAGCTCATCGGTCGAAGACTTCGTGAGCTCAATACATATTGCGAGATCGTCCCCTACAACAAGCTCCCCCAAGATCTCACAGGCATAGCAGGCATTATCCTCTCGGGGAGCCCCTACTCGGTCTATGATAGTCAGGCCTTCCGAATAGAGCTACAGGAGCTCCGTGGGAAGCGCCCTCTACTGGGGATCTGCTACGGGGCACAGAGCATCGTCCATCAGGCTGGAGGCAAGGTAGAGCCATGCGACAGCCGTGAGTACGGGCGTGCACACCTCTCGATCCACCATGCTAACGACCCTCTGATGAAGGGGATCACCCAAGGGACAACCGTATGGATGTCCCACGGCGACACGATCACAGAGCTCCCCAAGGGCTTCCGTATCATAGCTAGCACGGAGGATGTAGCAGCTGCCGCCTTCCGTATCGATGGCGAGCAGACCTGGGGGGTACAGTTCCACCCCGAAGCCTTCCATACGGAGGAGGGACTCAAGCTCCTAGGCAACTTCCTAAGCATCACGGGCATCCGTGGCAACTGGACTCCAGCCTCCTTCGTAGAGCATACCATCCAGCAGCTGAGAGAGCAGCTAGGAGATGACAAGGTCATCCTCGCCCTATCAGGCGGTGTAGACTCCTCCGTCACAGCAGTACTCCTACACAAGGCTATCGGCAAGAACCTCACCTGTATCTTCGTCGATCACGGGCTCCTGCGCAAGAATGAGTTCACCAACGTCCTAAGAGACTACGAGCACCTCGGGCTAAACGTCATCGGTGTAGATGCTCGTGCCAAGTTCCTAACCGCTCTACAAGGGGTCACCGATCCTGAGGAGAAGCGCAAGATCATCGGCCGAGGCTTCATCGAGGTCTTTGACGAAGAGGCAAAGAAGCTCCAGGGGATCAAGTGGCTCGGCCAAGGGACGATCTACCCAGATGTCATCGAGAGCCTAAGCATCACGGGTACCGTGATCAAGAGCCACCACAACGTAGGAGGTCTGCCTGAACGCATGCAGCTGAAGCTCGTCGAGCCCCTGCGTCTACTCTTTAAGGACGAGGTACGCCGTGTAGGCCTAGAGATGGGTATGCAGGAGCGACTGATCAAGCGTCAGCCCTTCCCAGGCCCAGGCCTCGGTATACGCATCCTCGGGGAGATCACCGCAGAGAAGATCGAGATCCTGCAGAATGCAGATGAGATCTACATGGCCATGCTACGTGAGACAGGTCTCTATGACCAAGTCTGGCAGGCCGGAGCGATCCTACTCCCCATCCGCTCTGTAGGTGTGATGGGTGATGAGCGTACCTACGAGTACACGATCGCCCTACGTGCCGTCACGAGCACAGATGCGATGAGCGCAGACTGGGCACACCTACCCTATGAGTTTCTAGCTAAGGTCTCTAACGAGATCATCAACAAGGTTCGTGGAGTAAATCGTGTCGTCTACGACATCTCCTCCAAGCCCCCCAGCACGATAGAGTGGGAGTAAGCCTACCCGCCACATCGCCGTGCACTATATCATCTAAATAACCCTATACCGACATGCCACACTCTGCCCCTGATCGGGCTGGGTGTGGCGTGTCCTTACTATTCAAATTAGAGAGAACAGTGTCCCAACACAAACCCGAGACGAAGAAGATCACAACCCTCCGCCTACAAGCTATGAAACAAGAGGGTGAGCCTATCACTATGCTCACCGCCTACGACTACACTATGGCACGACTACTAGATCGTAATGGTGTAGAGATCCTACTCGTCGGAGACTCCGCTGCCAACGTCATGGCAGGCCACTCCACTACCCTACCCATCACCCTCGATCAGATGATCTACCATGGTGCCTCGGTCGTCCGAGGTGTCCAGCAGGCCTTCGTGATCGTAGATATGCCCTTCGGGAGCTACCAGATCTCGCAGGAGACCGCCATTAGCTCTGCGGTACGTATCATGAAGGAAACTGGGTGCGATGCCCTCAAGCTAGAGGGCGGAGAGGTTGTCTATCCGATCATTCGCCATCTGACGACCTCGGGGATCCCCATCATGGGACACCTAGGACTAACTCCACAGTCCGTACACCAGCTCGGTGGCTATCGCCTACAGGGACGTACGGAGGCAGACGCTGAGCGACTCCTAGAGGAGGCGAAGGGACTGGAGCAGGCAGGGTGCTTTGCCCTCGTACTAGAGAAGGTACCTGCTCCACTAGCCCAGCGTGTAGCCCAAATCCTACGTATCCCCGTGATCGGAATCGGTGCAGGTAGTGGTGTCGATGGTCAGGTGCTCGTCACGCAGGACATGCTCGGGATGGAGGATAGCTTCAGCCCGAAGTTCCTCCGTCGCTTTGGTCGGATCGGCGAAGCAATTAACGCCGCTGTCTCCGACTATATCCAAGCCGTTAAGGAGCATTCCTTCCCTAGTGAAGCCGAGTCCTACTAGCACTATGGTTCAGCCAATAGGACAGGTAATGAAGAGATGAGACCTATCAAGTAAGAGTAAGCGTGATGAAATTTGCACATATAGTAGACGTCAATAGCTTCGTAGACTGGTGTGACTATCTAGGGACATTAGCCTTTGCGATTAGTGGTATTCGACTAGCAGCGGCTAAGGGCTTTGACTGGTTCGGTGCCTACGTCGTAGGCTTCGTAACAGCAGTGGGCGGTGGTACGATACGTGACATCCTCCTTGACCTAAAGCCCTTCTGGCTCATACAGCCCTCGTATCTCATTATCACGGGGCTGGCCCTGGCCTTCACCATCGTCTTCCGTAGGCAAGTCGTACGGCTCAATCACTCCCTCTTCTTCTTCGATGCCATCGGGCTCGGTCTCTTTGTCGTGGTGGGTGTCGCCAAGTCCTTTGCTACGGGCTACCCATGGTGGGTGGCTATCATTATGGGTACAGTCACGGGCTCCTTCGGTGGGCTTATCCGAGATATCTTGATCAATGATACGCCCCTGATCTTCCGCACAGACTTCTATGCAACGGCATGCTTCCTAGGGGGTATCATCTATGTGCTCCTCGGGCTATACACGACTATATCCATTGAGTGGGTACAGCTCATCTCAGCAGCCTCTGTCTTTACCCTTCGTGTGATCGCAGTAGCCCTACACATACAGCTACCGACCTTTGACCCAACAGAGATAGAGCACAAGGAGAAAGAGGGTATATAGCACATCGCTTAGACTCGCTCCCACTCTTTTATACTAGGGGGATTCATATAAGAGCACCCCGGATAGCCCATAAGTGGGTTATCCGGGGTGCTCTCTATGTAGGGCTGAGTCTCTACTAAGGAGTGAGTATGGGACTAAGCCCAACCCACATCAGGATAGAAGCTAGTCGATGCGCATACTCTCTGCTGGGCGGATACGGCTAACAAGCCCTGCAGGGACAAGTACCATCAGTAGGATCAAGAGAAGCGTCCCGAGGTTGATCCCTATCCAAGCAAGTAGGTCAAAGTGTATGGGGACAGAGCTCATGAAGTAATTGGCGGGATTGAGGTGAATGAGCTTGAAGTGTCTCTGTAGCAGGCAGAGCACAAGAGCTAACACATTACCCCATATCATCCCTCTTACGATAAGGTGCCCCGAGAGGATGAGGAAGACCTTGCGGAGTAGCCCATTCGTAGCCCCAAGAGCCTTTAGAATACCTATCTGCTTGCTCTTATCTAGGACTAGTATGATGAGCCCTGTGATCATAGAGAAGCCTGCTACGAGGATCATCAGCCCAAGTAGCGCATAGACATTGGTATCGAGGAAGGTGAGCCAGTTGAAGAGCTCGGGCTGGAGCTCCTGTCCTAGGTTCATACCATAGTCCTCGTTAGCGATTAAGTCGGGGTGCGCCTGTAGTCTAGTGATCAGCTGGTTTAGCTTAGCCTCAGCAGCCTTGGGTTGGCGAAGCATGATCATGAGACGACTATAGGTATCGCTGCTCCATTGGTTCAGACGCTGTAGGGAGATCATGGGACATAGGGCAGGAGATAGCTCCAGCCCCGTAGACTCATAGATCCCGACGAGCGTATAGACACGCACACGCATCTTGTCTCCAAAGAAGTAGATACGTACCTTCTCCCCCAGCTCACATCCCATACGATCTGCCACATGCGTAGGCAGTGCTATCTCGGGTGCCCCGATTGCCTCGGGTGCTACATTCGGGAGACGTCCTTCCCTAAGGCCATTGACGAAGTAGTCGCTCTTGAAGGAAGGATCAATCCCATAGAGTACAATACCCGAGAAGTCATCCTCGGTCTTAAGTAGCCCAGCCTCCTGCACGATCGGCATCACACGCTCTATATAGGGTTCGCGTCTAAGGAAGTTGAGCAGTTGGTTAGATATACGCACAGGCGTATTGGAGTTCCTCCAGTTGCTACCGTAGCTATTCAGACTGATGTGCCCAGTTTGGCTAAAGGCAAACTCATGGATCTGCTCTCTGAAGCCTAGTATGATGGCTACCGAGAGTAGCATCACACTCAGGCTAAGGGCTATCCCAATAGTCGTCAGGCGGAGAGACCCCGAGGTGCCATTGGCTCCTCGTTGCTTCGCTCTCTGTAGCCCTTGGGCGATGAAGGTGCTAGGGTTCTTAGTTAGATCCATCTATTTCACTTGTATGTGCAGAGGTAGTCGTCTCTGGCATTAAGTCATTTTTATCTTTCTTGCCCCTCGACTTCTTTTCCTTTGGCTTCTTCCTTTGATCCATCTCGTCGATATACTCCTGATCCTCGAGTATGTACCGCTTATAGAATGAGTAGAGGAACATCGTAGCAGGCAGTGCGATGAGCAACCCAAAGAAGCCGAGCAGATAACCCCAAATCGTCAGGACAAGGAGGATGAGTGAGGGGCGCATCCCCATCGTATAGCCCATGATACGAGGCACTAGGATCATATCCTGAAGGATCTGTACGACCATTAGCACCCCATAGGCTAGTAGGAGACAGATGAAAACATTCTCCCCATTCTGGGCGGCCATCAGCACGCTAGCTAGCCCCAAGGGTATGATCCCGAGAGCCTGCATATAGGGGATGAAGTTCAGTATACCGATGAAGATCCCCATAGCCGTAGCCATCGGTAGGCCAATGATGTTGAAGCCAATGGTGAGTAACACCCCGACACTCAGAGCGACGAGAGCCTGACCTCTGAAGTAGCTATTCATGTACCGATCGAGATCCGAGCAGACTGTACGCATCATAGGGCGTAGAGATACGGGGAAGAGGCTAATAATGCCACGCCCGAGGTTCTCGAAGTCTAGTAGGATGAAGATAAAGTACACAATCCCCATGAGGAAGACAAAGCCCCAGGAGAAGACCGAGAGTGTGCTATTGATAATTCCCCCCAACTGGTCTAGGATAAGCTTTGTATTCTCGATGAGCTTATCTACAGTGAGGTTGCGGGAGAAGTTACCCCAAGTCTTGTTGCTCGTAAAGTAGTTACGGACGTTCTTGGGCAGTAGCATAGAGATGAGATCCTGTCCACCGCTATAGCTGGAGATCATCTGTAGGGTTTTCTCTACCTCTTCCCGTACAGAGGGCACGACATAGATTACCGCTAGGTAGATCAGTGCCCCGATCACTAGCAGCGTCAGAATGACAGACAGCCCACGAGAGCGGAGCCTCAGCTTAAACTGGAAGAACCGCACTAAGGGCATCATCACATAGGCAAATATCCCAGCCAATAGGAAGGGAAGCAAGACATCCCAAATCGCCCTAAGTCCTAAGACTAGGAGCAAGACAACGAGTGCTAGGAGGATAATCCTAGCGACACGGTCAAAGGTGAACTCGCGATTGAAGAAACGCTCCATCAGTGTGCTGATCTCTCTGTCTGTGCCTTCACCTCATAGGCGAAGGGGAAGTCTGTCGATGAGGTACGCATACGTAGCATCTCTCTATAGAGTTGCTCTCGACGCTTAGGTTCGCTTGCACTAAGATCCTTCGTCTCACTAGGGTCGGAGGCGAGGTTATAAAGCTCGAGTACGGGCGAGCCTGTATCGACCTTGAGGGCTACGAGCTTCCATTCGCCCTTACGTAAGGCCATCTTACCTCCATCCTCATGGAACTCCCAGTAGAGGGGGCGGCTCAGTAGGGACTTGCTGGGAGCAGATCCCTTCAACAGGCTAAGGAAGGACTTACCATCACTGCCCTTGGCCTTTGCCCCTTGTCCTATCAGTTCGGCAAAGGTAGGTAGGAAGTCCCAGAAGGCTAGAGGTACTTGGCTCTTCCCCCCAGGAGCTATCTTACCCTTCCAAGCCATAGCCATAGGGATCCGTATACCGCCCTCGTAAAGGTCTCGCTTAATGCCTCGGTAGATACCATTACTATCGAAGTAGTCGGGGTCTGCCCCACCCTCTCGGTGTGGGCCATTGTCACTAGTGAAGATCACAAGGGTACGCTCCTCGATACCGAGACGACGAAGTAGTGCTCCGACCTCTCCGGTATATCGATCCAAACGCTCTACCATGGCTGCGAAGGCTGCATGGGCATTGGGGGAGGAGGGGTAATCCCACTTATAGCGACTCTCGTAGGGCTTAGGTGTGAGCTTCCCCTCGTAGTACTCATAGACTGCATCATGAGGGAGGTTAAGCTCCGCATGAGGGAGGGTATAGGTGAGCATAGCGAAGAAGGGTACATTGTCCTTCGCCGAGGTCTCGATGAAGCGGAGAGCCTCTCTATGGATCTCATCAGCAGAGTAGACTCCATGCTGCCCATCTACATTAGTTGGATAATCGACACGCTCCTTCCCACGCCAGAGGTGGTCGGGATAGTATAGGTGAGCCATACGCTGGCAGTTGTATCCGAAGAACTCATCGAAGCCTCTATCAGTAGCCTCAGCACCGGATCCTGGATAACCTAGCCCCCACTTCCCAAAGATCCCAGTACGGTAGCCCGCCCCTTGGAAGAGCCTTCCTAGCGTCATGTGATCAGCTACGGGGGACTGTCCCTCAGGCTTGATTTCCTTATTGCCTCGTATCTGCGTATGCCCTGTATGCATACCCGTCATGAGCGAAGCACGAGAAGGGGCACTGACGGAGCAGCCTGCGTAGAAATCGGTGAACTGCATCCCAGCCCGTGCCAATGAGTCGAGGTGAGGAGTACGGATAAGACTCTGTCCGTTGAAGCCCACATCAGCATAGCCAAGGTCGTCAGCCATGATGAAGATGACATTGGGTAGTGCCTTCTTATTCTGAGCTGATAGGACGGAGAGAGCAGAGGTAGAGATAAGAGAGAGGAGTGCTATTCTATTCATAATAACTATAAGTCGAGGTAACGTACATCGGCCGCCTCTGTACCATCTAGGCTAACAAGGGCAGCAGTAAACATCCACTTTACAAGGCGTACTTCACGGGTAGTAAATGCTCCTATGGGGAGCTTGATGAAGAGTTGGTTCCACCCCTTCTTCAGGGTAATAGGAATGGGAGGACGCGAGCAAGCATTCTCATTACCAAGGGCTGAGGTAAGGGTAGGGATAGTGTGTGTATTGGTCCACACCGGAGGGATGATGGTCTTCCCATTGACCCAGATCCTACTCTCTCGGTGATCCCAAGCAGCGGGAGGAGGCGGGAGGTCCTTCTCCGAACGGCTATAATTCTGTGTCTCGAAGAGTAACCCGACCTTCTGCTCCTTAGGTGAATTGACCCATGCCATAGCATAGCAGGTATGGTCAGTCTCTGCCTGCTCCAAGAGACCTGCACAGAGGTCTCCCCACACATGCCTTAGGTAGAATCCTGACCCTGCGACCATCTGTGAGGGATAGGTCTTGCCTTCGTAGGTATAGCTGGGTAGGGACTTAGGGGGAGCTATGGCACCAATAGCCTGCTCGGGGGGGAAGACCCTCCTAAGCTCTCCGCCATTGGGGAAGGGGGCGGATATGACCCAGCGGGCATCCGTCTGTCGGACATAAGGAAAGTACTCAGGAGGGAAGACCTTGCGATAGCTGAGCATTCTAGTCTCGAAGTCCTTGAATTCATCATAGGCTGGGCTCTTGGGGTCAGAGGTCATCACCTCCCGACTCGTGAAGTCGCCTCGACCTCCACCGACCCAGCTACGCTCGGCTAGAGCAAGCATAGCTGGATAGAGCTGATTCTCACGAATGATCTGCCTCGTATCTAGTGTTGCACGATCCGTCCATATGGCTAGGAGGGCTCCATAGAGCTGCTCAGTCCCCTTATCCTCGCCATAGATCCGACTATTATAGAGGCGTCCTATATCAGAGAAGAGGTCATAGTGATTGAGGTAGTTGTAGCGGCAGTCTAGGGCAGGGATTCCCTTGACGGCCTTACCACGAGAGCTCCAGAGCTGGAGCATATCGACCTCTCCTATCTGGTAAGACCATCCTGGTGCCCAAGAGATCACCTTCTTGCCTAGGGAGCGTACATAGGCGACCATCTCGGGGACAAAGGTCTTATCCATAAACTGCACCTCATCTGTACCAATATGCAGATAGGGAACATCAAAGACTTCGCAAGCCTCCTTGATGAGCACCTTGAGGGTCTTCTTCCCTTGCTCTGTCTGCATACCATAGCCAAGCGCACGCTCAAAGGCTGCGCTATGCCCCGGCATATCGATCTCGGGAATGAGCAATACATGACGCTCTCGGCAGTATCGTACAAGCTCCCTCGCGTCCTCTTGGGTATAGTACTGACCAGCCATGCGGGTCATGGAGCCCCTATCATTGAGCTTGGGATAGAGTTTGCTCTCTAGCCTCCAGGCTTCGTTCTCTGTGAGATGCCAGTGAAAGACATTGACCTTGAAGCGAGCCAATAGGTCAATCTCTTGCTTGAGCTGCTCTAGGGGGATATAGGTGCGCCCGACGTCCATCATGAAGCCTCGCCACGGGAAGGCTGGCCAGTCAAGGATCACACGAGCCCTCCACTCACCTCTCTCATAGAGCTGTCTCAGCGTCTGTAGCCCCCTATACAGCCCCGTCTCGGTGTAGGCACTCAGGCTAATAAGGTCGCTGGTAATGCTTAGCTTGTAGGCCTCCTCATTCCCTTGGGGAAGTCCCTCTATATGGGTCTGTAGCTCTAGGCTTATCTGATGATTGGCTCTAGGGCTTGCCTTAATCCTAAGTTCACTGAGGAGAGCCTTTAGCTCTGTCTCTAGCCGTGCAGTAGCGAGCTGCACCTGCCCAGCACGGAAAGGCGAGACACCCCGCTGTGGGATGTCTCGCTTCACCTTGGGCAGGAGTGGTCCTGCCCATGATGTCGTGATGGAGAGGAGTAGCGCTATGAATAGGGCTAGATACTTGCTCATAGGGTCTTCTATGCTGTGGAGGAATCCCCGACAGCTAGTGAATGGGGATCTTCTCTACCCGAGCGACATGTCGCCCACCCTCAAAGGCTGTGTCTAGGAAGGCCGAGACGATCGCCTCTGCCTCCTCCCTAGAGATAAATCGTGCTGGGAGGGATAGGACATTAGCATCGTTGTGCTCACGTGCCAGCTTAGCAAGCTCCACACTCCAGCAGAGGGCGGCTCGTACTCGTGGGTACTTATTGAGCACCATAGAGATCCCATTACCTGATCCACAGATAGAGATCCCTCGTGCTATCGTCCCCTCCTGGATGGCACGTCCCATAGGGTGCGCATGGTCGGGGTAGTCACACCGCTCAGCAGAGTGGCACCCGTAGTCTTCGACTTGAAGACCACGGGCGATAAGCTGAGCCTTCACTTCTTCCTTCAGCTCGTAGCCAGCATGGTCGGCTGCGAGTCCTATCTTATTCGTGCAAGGCATAGTAATATGGATGAGCTACTACTTACCGAGTAGCTGTTTGACCTGTTGATAGACATTCTCAGCGGTGAAGCCTAGCTTCTCATCAAGCACCTTGTAGGGAGCGGAGAAGCCGAAGGAGTTCAGTCCCCAGATAGTACCATTGTCCCCGACGAGACCGAGGAGGTTCACGGGTAGACCAGCCGTGAGACCAAATCGCTTGATTCCCTGAGGGAGCACCTCATCCTGATAAGCCTTAGGCTGACGGCGGAATACCCCTTCGCTGGGCACGGCTATGATCTGTAACTGAATGCCATCCTTGCGAAGGAGCTCTGCTCCCTCTATGAGGGTAGAAACCTCGCTCCCATTAGCGATTAGGACCACCTCGGGATGCTCGTCACGCTGGACGATGTAGCCTCCACGCTCAGCAGCCTGAGCTGCCTCTCCTCGGGTCTTGCCTTCGGGGGAAGGGAGATCCTTGATATTCTGACGAGAGAGGATGAGGGCTGATGGAGTATGGACATTCTCCATAGCCATGCGCCATGCCACTGTCGTCTCCTCGACATCAGAGGGGCGAAGTACCAGCAGGCTATTGGCTCCACTATGATTCTGTAGCTTCTCCATCAGTCGGATCTGTGCCTCCTGCTCTACGGGCTCATGGGTAGGCCCATCCTCGCCCACACGGAAGGCATCATGCGACCATACGAACTTTACGGGTAGCTCCATGAGGGCAGCCATACGCACCGCTGGCTTCATATAGTCAGAGAATACAAAGAACGTACCGCATGCGGCTATCACACCGCCATGCAGTGCCATACCGATACATAGGCAAGCCATCGTGAGCTCTGCTACACCTGGCTGTAGGAAAGCTCCACCGAAGTCACCTCGGGTAAGGGCTCGGGTCTTCTTGAGGAAGCCATCCGTCTTGTCCGAGTTGGATAGGTCGGCAGAGGCTACGACCATATTCTCTACCTGCTGCGCTAGTACGCCTAGGATAGTGGCTGAGGCAGCACGGGTAGCTTGGTCGGGCTTCTGCTCTACCTTAGACCAGTCGATGACAGGGCTTACACCCGAGAACCATCGGTCGAGCTTCTCTGCCCGATCCTTGTTGTCCTGACGCCACAGAGCCTCTTCCTTCTTGCGCTCCTCAGCGAGCTGTCGGAGCACGTCAAGGCGAGCCTGATACATAGCCTCTACCTCGGGGAAGATGCGGAAGGGGTCGTTGGGGTCACCCCCTAGGTTCTGCACCGTGGCCTCAAACGAAGCCCCAGCAGCCGAGAGTGGCTGTCCGTGGGTGCTCACCTTACCCTCGTAGCTCGTGCCATCAGCACCGACAGCCCCACGAGCCATCGTGGTATGTCCGATGATCAGGGTAGGCTTGCCGACGATAGACTTTGCCTCTGCCAGTGCCTTGTGGATCTCACTTGCTGATGAGCCATCCACCTCTAGCACGTGCCAACCCCAAGCCTTGTACTTCATCGCTACATCCTCTGTATCGACTTCGTCCACCTTGGTAGAGAGCTGGATGTTGTTTGCATCATAGAACATGATGAGGTTGTCCAGCCCTAGGTGCCCTGCTATGCGGCCTGCACCCTGAGAGATCTCCTCCTGCACACCGCCATCTGAGATATAAGCATAGATCGTCTGGCTCATCACCCAGCCTAGTCGCTCGGCGAGGAACTTGGCGGCGATCGCTGCTCCCACAGCGAAGGTGTGCCCCTGTCCAAGTGGCCCTGAGGTATTCTCCACACCTCTCAGGACATCTACCTCGGGGTGTCCAGGGGTAGGACTGCCCCACTGTCTGAACTGCTGGAGCTCCTGCATCGAGTACTTACCGATGAGTGATAGCTGAGCGTAGAGCATGGGCGACATGTGCCCTGGGTCAAGAAAGAAGCGATCCCTACCCGGCCACTTGGGGTCGTTGGGATCGAAGATGAGGAACTCTGAGAAGAGCACATTGATAAAGTCTGCACCACCCATAGCACCGCCTGGGTGTCCACTCTTGGCACGCTCGACCATCGAAGCAGCTAGGATACGGATGTTATCGGCTGCTCGGGTCATCAGTTGTTCATTGTTCATGAGCTGTGATGTTATTTGTTCGCTGTCCTTGCTATACATGCAGATAGCATCAGGGTCGCATACCTATCCTAGGACACTCAAAGATACAACAAATTTAACTCCTCCAGCCAACCATACCTAGCATCACTACCTACCCACATCACCCACCCCACACCCATATATATTAGGTATGGCAAAGGAGAGGATCCTCGCTGCATCTCTAGCTGTCTAATACGAGCTCCTTCCTCGTGCTCCTTCTCCTGTCAGCTCGCCCCTCCCCCATAGACAGACACACTCGATCGGAAAAGAAGGAACGCATAGACCAAGCAAACCTCTGACAGAAAGAAGATTAGGACACGGAACAGATTCCCTAGATAGAGCAATGCAGATGAAGGGCTATACAGCCATTCCGAGAGCCCTAACAGAGGACACGTAATGAACGCTAGAGAGGACTCGGTATGTTCGCTCCAATCACCTTA
>NZ_CAJZFJ010000018.1 GCF_915070105.1 uncultured Porphyromonas sp. | reverse complement strand
ATGGATCTCTGCCTTCAAGGAGGAAGGCTCTTCCTTCGTGACCTTCACCGAATTTATTGATAGCCTCAATAGCCTTAGCTAACATGCCCCCTCGCCTTACGATCGTCTCCCCGTGTTACAATGAGGAGGCAACGCTCCCCCACTCTGCTAATGAACTCTCGGCGTTCCTTGAGCGTATGATTAGCCTAGGGAAGGTTACCCCCGAGAGTCGTATCCTTTTTGTCAATGATGGGAGTCAAGACCAGACATGGCCTATCATCAAGGAGCTACATAGTACAAATGCCCTTATCGATGGTCTCTCACTATCGGGCAATGTGGGGCATCAGTCTGCGATCATGGCGGGTATGCTTGCTGCACGGGAGTACTCTGATGCTGTAGTAACCATTGATGCAGACTTACAGGACGACCTAGATGCCGTGGAGGAGATGCTCGATCGTCTAGCAGAAGGCTATGATATAGTCTACGGGGTAAAGGAATCACGAATGGCTGATCCCTTCCTCAAGCGAACCACCGCCCTTACTTTCTATCGACTACAGCGATCGATGGGCATTAAGGCTATATTTAACCACGCAGACTTTCGTCTACTCAGCCGTCAAGCACTAGATGCCTTAGCACAGTACCCCGAGCGCAACTTATATCTAAGAGGCTTAATTCCACAACTAGGCTTCCGTTCTACGACGGTAAAGGATGTAATTCGTGAGCGCACTGCAGGATCATCAAAATATACACTGCGCAAGATGCTCCTACTAGCAGTAGATGGGATTACTTCCTTCACTACACGCCCCATTAGCTGGATCATCGGTATGGGCTTAGCCTTCCTCCTCATCAGCGTATGTATGGCTGTGTATGTCGTGGTCTCCTACGTAGAGCATTTATCTGTGCCAGGCTGGGCTTCGCTAATGCTCTCCCTATGGTTCATCGGGAGTATCCTACTTCTATCCATTGGGGTCATAGGACAGTATATTGGCAAGATCTATATAGAGATCAAGCAACGTCCCCGCTATCATATCGCACAGTTCCTCAAGCACAATGACGATGATCGATAAGCTCGTTATCCTATGGAATAAGGTCTACTCCTTCCTCCGACGACCTTTCTTTTCTGATCCTCGCACGTTACTTGGTCTTTGGACTCTGCTTCCTATCCTAGCTGGCTTAACCAAGATAGCAGCACATAGGCATAATAACTTCTTGATCTTTCGTGGTGTCTTTTGGCACACCATCCAGAGGGTCTCACTCTACGACCTTTACCCCAGCGAGTACAACGACCATAACCACTATGGGCCGTTCTTTAGCCTCGTGATCGCTCCCTTTGCGCTGGTACCTGATGCCGTTGGCTTGCTCCTGTGGCTTATCGCTCTCTCACTGGTGATGTACTATGCTGTACGCCAACTACCATTGGAGCAAGGAAGGCAAATATTCCTCTATTGGTTCTGTGCTCACGAGCTCTTGACAGCACTACAAATGCAGCAGTTTAACATAGCCATCGCTGCTATCATTATCGGAGCCTTTGCTGCTATCGAACGCAAGCAAGAGGTATCGGCTGCATTCCTAATCATTCTAGGGACTTTCGTCAAGCTCTACGGCATTGTAGGACTAGCATTCTTCTTCTTTGTCAAGCGAAAGCCCCGCTTCATTTTGGCTCTTATTGGGTGGTCGGTAGTGTGCTTTGTTGCCCCAATGCTTCTAAGTAGTCCCGAATATGTGCTTGGGCAATACGTCGAATGGTTCACAAGGCTAGCAGCTAAGAACGGGGAGAATCACTTCTCGCTTATGCAAAACATATCCCTCCTTGGGATGATACGCAAGGGGTCGGGCTGTGCGACCTACTCTGATCTGGCAGTGATCCTGCCAGGGCTGGCGGTCTTTGCCCTTCCCTACCTGCGCATCAAGCAGTACAAGCACCTAGCCTTCCGCTATGCTATCCTAAGTTCGACCCTACTTTTTGCTGTGCTCTTTAGTACGGGGAGCGAATCCAGCACATATATTATAGCCCTTGCTGGGGTTGCTTTATGGTATGTGACATCTCCTTGGAAGCGCAATGGATGGGATATAGCACTCCTTGTCTTTACGTTCATTCTCACTAGTCTTTCACCCTCAGATCTATTTCCAAGATCTCTCCGAGAGAGCTACGTCCTCCCCTATGCTCTAAAGGCTCTTCCACCGACCCTCGTTTGGCTACGACTCTCGTGGGAGCTCTTGACGAAGGATTATAGCGATAGGCCGGAACAAGCCGCTCTAACTCCTGCACAAAGCTAGCGAGCAAACGCCCCTTCCCCTACAAAGCCTACCCCAAGCATCATCTCTATAGGATGCTTGGGGTAGCTTCTTTTATGCCTCATCCAAAGGGATAAAGGAGCTCTTCCGACCAAGTCTTCACATCCTCCCAAGAGGCAGTAGAGAGACCCTGCGTGAGGTTATAGGGGAAGCTCCGAAGAGGTTACACGCATACCTCTTATGGGGTTACGGACATACCTCACACGGGGTTGTGAGAGTACTATTCCTAGGGATACTGCACCGCTTTTAGTATCTTTGTGAAGTACAACTCACACTATAGCAATTATGCGCAAACTACTATCTCTCTCGCTTCTTGCCCTTAGCCTTGGGGTAGGAAGTCTCTCGGCTCAGAATGGCTCCCGTATCATGACGATTGAGGAGATCAATGCTGGCGTATTCTCGGCTCGTCCTGCAGGGCGAGGTATGCGCTCCATGAGCGATGGCCTGCACTACACGATGATGGATGCGGGGCATAGGGCGATCCTCCGGTATAGCTTCGCCACGGGGAAGCTCATCGACACCTTGTTCAGTGTTGATAGGGCTAGGGACTGTGAGTTCAAGCGCTTCGACGACTACCTCCTCGAGCCTAAGGGGCATCACATCCTCTTGATCACCAACCGAGAGTCCATCTACCGCCGCTCTTGGAAAGGCAACGCTTACCACTACGACGTACGACGCAATCGCATCGAGCCGCTCAGTCAGGATCAGGGCAAGTTGATGATACCTACCTTCAGCCCAGATGGCAAGATGGTTGCCTTCGTGCGTGAGGGGAACATCTTCATCAAGAAGTTTGAATTCGACACCGAGGTACAAGTAACAAATGATGCTGCCCGTAACAAGGTCATGAACGGCGTCACCGACTGGGTCTACGAGGAGGAACTAGAGTCCACTCGCCTCATGAGCTGGAGCGAAGATAGTGGCTACCTAGCCTTTGTCCGCACCGACGAAAGTGAGGTAAGCGAATACAGCATGCCCCTCTATGGTCAGGGACAGTATCCTACCTTCTACACCTACAAATACCCTAAGGCTGGCACCCCCAACTCCAAGGTATCCCTACATATCTACAACGTAACGGATAGATCACGCAAGGAGGTATCCTTCCGCGAAGGTGCTCCCTACTATATCCCACGTATTTCCTTCGTAGGGAGAGAGGGACAACTAGCGGTCTTCACCCTCAACCGCCAGCAGAACCATCTGCGCCTCTTCTACGTACAGAACAAAACCCTTCTGCCCAAGCTCATCCTCGAGGATAAGAGCAAGACCTACGTAGATAGCCACAACATCACTTGGTGTCGCTTCATTCCTAATGGCTTCGTCTATCCTAGCGAACGAGATGGCTACCGACATCTCTACCACTATTCGGACAAGGGAACACTCCTCAGGCAGGTAACGACTGGCAAGTATGATGTGACCAACTTCTACGGGGCAGACGCTTCGGGTAACCTCTACTACCAGGCTGCCGACGAATCCCCTATGACACGTAGCATCTATCGTGTCGATACGAAGGGGAAGCGCACAGCTCTACATCCCGATAAGGGCTCTAACCAGGCTATATTTAGTGATAGCTTTGCTTACTACATCAGCATTTTCAACAGCTCTACCACCCCCACCCGTACAGCTGTCTATGCTACCGGTAGCCTAAAGCCCCTACGAGTCCTAGAGGACAACCAAGCCCTCCAGACCAAGCTCTCTCAGTACAAGGTTTCTCCGAAGGAATTCATCACGCTGACCAATGCAGAGGGGCAAGAGATGAATGCCTGGATCGTCAAGCCCCACGGCTTTAGCCCATCGACCAAGTACCCTGTCCTCATGGTCCAGTACAGCGGTCCCGACTCTCAGCAGGTACTGGATCAGTATGGATATGGATGGGAGCAGGTACTAGCAAGCCAAGGCTTTATCGTCGTATGTGTGGACGGACGAGGCACAGGAGCTCGAGGAGAGGAGTGGCGTAAGTGTACCTACCTGCGCCTCGGAGTCAAGGAGAGCGCAGACCAAATAGCTGCAGCCAAGGCTCTGGGACGTCTCTCCTATGTTGACCCCAGTCGTATCGCTATATGGGGCTGGAGCTTCGGTGGGTACAATACCCTTATGAGCCTTTGCCATGGGCAGGGCACCTTCAAGGTGGGCATAGCTGTAGCTCCAGTGACAGCCTGGGAGTTCTACGACACGATCTATACAGAGCGATTCATGCGGACACCCCAGGAGAATCCCGATGGCTACAAGGCCTCGTCCGTACTTGAGGTCGCAGGGAACCTTCAGGGCAAGCTATTGTTAATTCATGGGAGCGCAGACGACAACGTCCATGTACAGAACGCTATGGACTTCGCCGAGCTCCTCGTCCAAAGGGATATCCCATTTGACATGGCTCTCTATACGGATAAGGACCATAGCATACACGGAGGGAAGACTAGAGACCACCTCTACAAGAAGATGATCTCCTACCTCCGCACCCATCTCTAACCGATGAGCCTCTCCCGAGAAGGGGGAGGCTCTCTTCCCACTCTTGGGACTTTATATTTATGATGCAAGACGAACAGCGAGCGACCCCTAAGCGTACCGTAGTGCGCGTGCGCAAGCCCGAGTGGCTCAAGATACGCCTAGGCGATAACTCTACCTTCACCGACACCAAGCAGACCATCGAAGGTCATGGACTCAATACCATCTGTCATAGTGGACGGTGCCCCAACCAAGGGGAATGCTGGAGCGCAGGTACCGCTACCTTCATGATCGGGGGAGCTGTATGTACACGTGCCTGCCGATTCTGCAACACGCTCTCCAGCAAAACTCCTGCACCTCTTGATCCTCTCGAACCAATCAAGGTAGCACAGAGCATCAAGAAGATGAACCTAAAGCACGCTGTCATCACCAGCGTAGACCGTGATGACCTAGAGGACTATGGTGCAGAGCACTGGGTACGTACCATCGAGGCTATTCGCCGTACAACCCCAGAGGTAACAGTGGAGGTACTCATCCCTGACTTCAATGGTAGACTAGACTATGTGGACCAAATCATCGCCTGCCGACCTCGTATCATATCCCATAACCTAGAGACCATACGACGTCTCACTCCAGAGGTACGCCATGTGGCGACCTACGAACAGAGTCTCTCCGTCCTAGGACGTATCGCAGAGAGTGGTATACCTGCTAAGACAGGTATCATGCTCGGCCTTGGGGAGACCGAGGAGGAGGTACTGGAGCTGATCGATGACGCCCATGCCGTAGGAGTCTCCATCATGACTATCGGACAGTATCTACAGCCCACGAGACGTCATCTACCTGTCGTAGAGTATATCCATCCGAAGCAGTTTGCTCGCCTACGCACTCTAGGACTAGAGAAGGGTTTGAGTCACATCGAGAGTGGCCCTCTCGTCCGTTCCTCCTACCATGCTGAGCGCCATGTCCTCGACTAGGCACTAATGGTTAGACTTATATCGTTCTCTGTCCTTCCCTTCTGCTAAAGGATAGTATTGGGCTAAACAAAGAGGCTATATGCTCCTTCTGGAGCATATAGCCTCTTTGCTTAGCCCTTGCTTACTCGTATTTATAGCAGACATCCTAAGCCTATTTAGCCTATACTAGGTATAGCAAGGTAGGAGTAAATACCTAGTTGTATGGATTTTCCATAACCTCTATGCGATTTTCGACGCAAATAGGCTATCTTTGGTAAACGTTTGTATAAGGAACACAAGAATGAAAATAAGGAACTTCGACCTAGCGATCATTGGGGGTGGCCCAGCAGGGTATAACGCAGCCGCCAATGCATCTGCTAATGGTCTACAAGTCGTACTCTTCGAGCACACCGCCCTAGGAGGTGTATGTCTTAACGAAGGGTGCATCCCCACAAAGACACTCCTACATGCAGCGAATCTCTTCGAAGAGTTACACTCCAGCAAAGCCTATGGCATCCATATCGACGGAGCCATCTCTGCCCGCTATGAGGAGATAGCTAAGCGCAAAGATAAGGTCGTAAATACACTCACCTCTGGTGTAGCCTATAAGCTAAAAAGTGCTGGAGTGAATGTCGTACAAGGCACCGCTCGTCTCGATGGTGAGGAGGGAGAGCTTATTCGCATCGTTGCTGATGGGGAGACCTACCTAGCAAGCTTTGTCCTGCTGGCAACTGGTAGTACGACCGTCATACCTCCTATCCCAGGGCTAGACCAAGTCCCTTACTGGACAAGCCGGGAGGCCCTCTCTGCCACCGAGCTTCCCAAGGTCATCACGATCATTGGAGGAGGTGTCATCGGGATGGAGTTTGCAGGGATCTATTCATCCCTAGGAGTCCCCGTTCAGGTTGTGGAGATGGCGCCCGAGATCTTGGGTGCTATGGACAAGGAAACCTCCGCTATGCTTCGCAAGGAGTATGCGAGCCGAGGGGTGAAGTTCTACCTAGGAGCCAAGGTTACAGCTGTCTCACATGAGGGAGTTACAATCCAAGCCCAAGATGGGAAGAGTGAGCTACTGCCCGCCTCACAGCTACTACTTAGTGTAGGACGTAGGCCACAGGTGCAGGGGCTCGGATTGGAGACCTTAGCTATCGAGACAGACCGCTCGGCAGTGGTAGTAGATCGCTATATGCGGACATCTCACCCTAGAGTCTATGCTGCTGGAGACATCACGGGCTTCTCACTCCTAGCCCACACGGCTATTCGAGAGGGGGAGGTCGCCATCAACCATATCGTAGGAGGGGAAGATGACCCCATGCGCTACGAGGCTGTCCCTAGCGTCGTCTACACCCACCCCGAGATAGCGGGTGTAGGGGCAACCGAGGAACAGCTGAAGGCGGAGGGTCGATACTACCGTACCCTCAAGCTCCCCATGGCTTACGCAGGACGCTACGTCGTGGAGAACGAGAAGGCCGGAGGCCTCTGCAAGGTGCTTGTCGATGAGAATGACGTCCTACTCGGCTGTCACATCGTGGGCTGTCCTGCCTCAGAGCTCATCCTAATAGCTGGTATAGCTATCGCTGATGGCTCTACCCTAGGAGAGTTTCGTAGACATATCTTCCCCCACCCTACAGTCGGGGAGATCATACACGAAGTCCTATTCTCCTAAGAATAAGGACTGACGGAATAGAACATTACAAATAGACAATGGCAACATTCGATATTAAGATGCCCAAGATGGGCGAGAGTGTGACCGAGGGTACGATCACTGTGATCAACGTCCGTGTCGGAGACTTCATCGAAGAAGATACAGATCTCTTCGAGATCACCTCTGCAAAGACTGCGGCTACGATCCCCTCCCCCGTAGCTGGGAAGGTCATCAAGATCAACTATGAGGAGGGAGACACCGTGCCCATTGGCCTACCCATCATCGTGGTAGACACAGATGGGGAAGCCCCCGCAGTGGTCATAGAGGACAAGGGCCAAGGACAGACCGAGGCTCCAAAGGAAGTCCACACACCCACAGCAGACAGCTCTACAGCACCAGTACAACGAGGCTCTGTAGAGAGATGGTACTCCCCCGTAGTGCTAGAGCGTGCCAAGGCAGCTAAGGTCAGCCAAGAGGAGCTAGATAGCATCCAGGGGACAGGCTTTGGCGGACGAGTAAGCAAGGCGGACATCGTTCGTTACATCGAGCAGAAGAAGGGAGCACCCACTCCTACTCCTCGTGCTACACGTAGCTCTACGAATGCTGCTCCTAGCCCTTCACGCCCACAGGTCACAGCCCCATCTATCTCTATCGGAGCAGAGGATCGGGTGATCCCCATGGATCCTATCCGTAGGATCATCGCAGACCGCATGACGCAGTCCGTACAGATAGCCCCCCATGTCACGAGCTTCCTCAAGGTCGATATCACCGATCTCGTTCACTGGAGAGAGGCAGAGAAGGATACCTTCAAGAAGCGCGAAGGCTTTGCCCTCACCTATATGACACCTGTGATCGAAGCTGTAGCCCATGCCCTCAAGGCATATCCACGGATCAATGCCTCTGTCGATGGCTACAATATCATCGAGAGGAAGCACATCCACGTAGGGATGGCTGTAGCCCTCCCTGATGGCAACCTCGTGGTGCCCGTCGTACGTGATGCCGATCGACTAAGTCGTACGGGCCTAGCAGAGCAGGTAGCACAGCTAGCCGAGAAGGCTCGCCACAATAGGCTTACCGCTGATGAGATGACGGGGAGCACCTTCACTATATCCAACTACGGCTCCTCTGGTACCCTCTTCGGAACTCCCATTATCAACCAGCCCGAGGCTGCGATCCTCGGTATCGGGGCTATCGAGAAGGAACCCACTATCCTAGAGACCGAGGCTGGAGACGTAATAGCCGTACGACACAAGATCTACCTGTCCTTCTCCTATGACCATAGGATTATCGATGGGATGCTCGCAGGTGCCTTCCTGCAGCATGTCGCACATTATCTAGAGGACTGGAAGACAAACAGAGGACTATGAACATAGAAAAGAATTTAGTCAAGAAAAGATATGGTATCAAGACCACAGACAAGGAGACCCTTCGTCGCTGGTACTACCTCCTTTACCTAGGTCGTCTCCTTGACGAGAAGGCGCCCTCCTACCTACTACAGTCTATCGGCTGGCAGTTCCACGCCTCTAATGCAGGGCATGATGGAATCCAGCTAGCCATCGGGCAAGTATTCCAGCGGGGGAAGGATCACCTCTTCCTCTACTACCGAGATTTGCTGGCTGCTCTATCGGCAGGGATGACGGCTGAGGAGATGATTCTCAATGGTATCTCTAAGGCTACTGACCCCACCAGTGGAGGACGACACATGTCCGATCACTATGCCAAGGTAGACTGGGGTATCCACAACATCTCCTCTTGTGTCGCCGCACATGACTCTCAGGCTGTCGGTATAGCCCGTGCCCTAGACTACTATGGAGTAGATGGAGTAGCGATCGCTTCGCATGGAGAGTCCTCGGCATCTGAGGGCTATGTCTTCGAGGCGATCAATGGTGCTGCCCGAGAGCGCCTCCCCGTGATCTTCGTCCTACAGAGCAATGGCTATGGGATCTCTGTGCCCACCCATGAGCAGACTGCTAACCCTCGTGTGGGGCAGAACTACGCAGGCATACGACACCTAAAGACGCTCTTCTGTGATGGTAAGGATGTCTTCGATTCGATGAACACCATGGCAGCTGCCCGAGAGTATGCAGTAGAGCATCGTACGCCAGTCGTCGTGACGGCAGAGTGTGTACGTATCGGAGCACACTCCAACTCCGACATGCACACGCTCTATCGCTCCGATGAAGAGCTAGAGCGTGCTAAGGCAGCCGATCCTCTCCCTAAGTTTCGCCGTATGCTCCTCCGCTATGATCGCTTCACCGAGGAGGAGCTACAGCAAATCGAGCAGGAGGCAAGGGAAGAGCTCAAAATCGCTAATCGCAATGCCCTCAAGGCTCCCGATCCCTCTGCCGACACCGTCCTAGATAACGTGATCGGCGAGGCCTACCCTGCTACCAAGTATGGCACAGGGCTCCCCGATGGCTCAGGCGAAGAGCTCACTCTCGTCCAGGCGATCAATAAGACGCTCAAGCAAGAGTTCCGCCACAACCCCGACACCTTCATTTGGGGTCAAGACGTAGCCAATAAGGACAAGGGAGGGGTCTTCAATGTCACCAAGGGCATGCTCCAGGAGTTTGGCCCGAAGCGTGTCTTCAATGCCCCTATCGCCGAGGACTACATCGTCGGTACAGCCAACGGGATGAGTCGCTTCGATGACAAGATCCGTATCGTCATCGAGGGAGCGGAGTTCTCCGACTATTTCTGGGCTGCTATGGAGCAGTTTGTCAATTCCACACACGACTTCTGGCGCAGCAATGGGCAGTTCTCCCCCAATATTACCATCCGCCTCTGTACTGGAGGGTATATTCAGGGTGGGCTCTACCATTCGCAGAGCATAGAGGCTGTGCTGACCACCTTCCCTGGCGCTCGTGTCGTCTATCCCTGCTTCGCCGATGATGCAGCAGGGCTACTGCGTACCTCTATGCGCTCACGTGGTGTGACAGTCTTCCTAGAGCCCAAGGCGCAGTACAATAGTACCGAGTCTACGGCGATGATCCCCGAGGACTTCGAGGTGCCTTTTGGCAAGGCTCGTATCCGCCGTGAGGGTGCAGATGCCACGATCGTCACTTATGGTAATACGCTCCACCTCTCACTCAACGTAGCAGAGCGCATCCAACGAGAGCTAGGCAAGAGCATCGAGGTGATCGACCTACGCTCCCTATCGCCCTGGGACGAGGAGACCGTCTATGCCTCTATCAAGAAGACCTCCAAGGCACTGATCGTGCACGAGGATCGCCTCTTCGGTGGCTTCGGTGCAGAGCTAGCAGCATCTATTGCTAAGAACGCCTTCCGTGATCTCGATGCCCCCGTCTACCGTGTGGGTGCCCTCTTCACTCCCGTAGGCTTCCACAAGTGCTTCGAGCTCTCTACGCTCCCCAGCGAAGAGAAGATCTATGAGGCAGCCAAGGAGCTCATCGAATACTAACCCTCAACAGCAACGAATATATGAAGACAATAGGCTTGCTCTACAGCAAGAAGACTGTCCAGACTGCAGAGCTCGGACAACGTATCGCAGAGGCTTGGGGCAAAGGTATCGAGTACGTAGACATCGAGACAGCTCGCCTAGCTGACATCACGAGGCATAGCAGACTCATCCTCGGCACCCCTACCTACTTCAATGGTGAGCTTCCCTATGCCTGGAGTGAGATGCTCCCCGAGCTAGAGGATGCTGACCTCTCGGGGCTTCAGGTGGCTATCTTTGGCACAGGTGATCAGGTGAACTCCCCTGTGAGCTTTGCTGATGGGGTAGGACTACTCGCCGAGTACTTCGAGAGCCTCGGAGCGCAGATTGTCGGCAAGACCTCCACCGAAGGGTATAGCTACGAGCAGTCGTTAGCAGAGCGCGATGGAGAGCTACTAGGTCTAGTGATCGACTGGGTAAACCAGCCAGAGCTCACTGATAAGCGCCTCACTGCATGGCTAGATCAGCTCCGCACAGAGTTCGCTCTCTAGGATAATAGGGAGACGTAATACTCCTCTAGCCATAGGACAAGGGGGGAGAAGGTCAAGGGGATATTCCCCCTAGGCCTTCTCCCCCCTTGCTTTACCCCCTGCTCATAGTCAAGACTGCGTAAGGGGGGCATCTAGCGAAGAGCCTTCCCCTCTCTATACGATAGGTATCATAAATCCTAGGAGGGAGCTCCCGACCAAGCGACGACACCACTTCTCCATAGCTTTTCCCCTCGCCATCACATCTACGAAGAGAAGAAGGTCAAGAGGATTTAGATGAGAGGTGGATGGATATAAAACGAGCCCCCAGCATCCTGCAGTGCAGAGTGCTGGGGGCTTAGATATATCTCGTGTCGGGATGAGAAGACTCGAACTTCCGACCTCCACGTCCCGAACGTGGCGCGCTACCAACTGTGCTACATCCCGATTGTCTCATGCTTCGGATACAACGCCAAAGCCCCTTGTAGAGCCAATCGTGGCTATCCCCGAAAAGACGTCACAAAGGTAGTCAAAATCCCCGTACACCCCCTATATACGGAGCAAAAAATGGAGGCTCTACCGAGCTAGGTCGGTAGAGCCTCCGTATGGCGATTTCCTCCAATGGGGAGGGTATAGTCGCTTACTTTCTTAGGCGAGCGAGGATCTTAGAGGCAGAGTCCGAGAGTAGGACTATAGCACCTGCTAGGATAGCAGTATCCTTGATCACAAGGCGCCCTGCACCCGATAGGAAGGGGAAGCCATCCGCCCACTCCCCAGCTGCCAGAGCCTCAGGCGAAGCGTGTACCCACACCTCAGGCGTCGTGACGAGGAAGCTCAGCGTACCAATGGTCATGATGATACAGAGCACCTCACCGATGAGTCCTAGATAGGGACAGAAGAGCCCAAGGAAGACTAGGATACCGATCGACATGATCAGGATACCGAGCCCGTGGGAGAAGAGGTAGGTGCGGTTCTCTACGTGCCAGTTGTGCTTAGCTTCGTTGTACTGACCCTCGGGCATCTTGTTGAGGGTATACTCCTTGACGACCTTGCCTTCGTCGGTGGTTACCTTGTTGTTAGCATCCTTGAGGAAGAAGCTCATCAGAGGGCTATTAGCAACGAAGGGGATGATCCCATTGGCCTCGTAGTTAGCGAACTTCAGACCTCCGATCCATACGAAGATGATGAGGATGGCGACTCGGATCAACTTGTACCCAAGACCCTTTAGGTTACTTGCGCACTCGAGGAACTTGATAAATGCAGCTTGCATCGATTGGTTGTTTCTTTTGAGTTGTTATTTATGTTTGCTTACGGATAGATAACCTAAACTTCATGGTTAAGTTCATTTACCCCTAGCAAGTAGGCAAAATATGCTACGTATACTGTGGCATATAGGATCTGTCTCTCTGGTACTACCCTCTAAGAAAAGCAAAGCCTATCCACCCCAGTCGGAGTGAATAGGCTTCGTCCAAAGTGGTCGGAGAGGTGGTGCTAGAGTGCCGTTATGCAGGCTGCTAGCCCAAAGACGATCCCTGGGGCATTTGCCACTACTATGGGCCAGTCTATCTTCGGTCTCTTCAGTAGACCATAGCCGACCCAGAGGGTACAGTTGATAGCAGCGACGAGGGGCTGTATGGGATCTCCTTTAGCTCCAGAGAGGTTATGCTGGATCGTTGTGATGTAGGATACGTACATCAGAATAGCCGTAATCGAGGCTACGATACCTAGGATAGTGAGGAATCGGGTTCTGTCCATTCGTTACTAAAAGCGTGATGTGAATAACGTTTTGTTCACACAAAACTACTAAAAGCAGACTAGATAACACCCCAAACGACCCTTTTCTCAGCTCTTAGGACTAAGTATCCTAGCCGAACCAGCGAGAGAAGAGCGGGAGGAGGAGCGAGGTGATGAGCCCCATAATCCCAATGGCAAGACCACTAAGTGCTCCCTCAACAGCTCCCATCTGAATGGCAGCTGCGGTACCGATACCGTGCGAGGATGCACCCATAGCCAGTCCCTTAGCTACGGGACTCTTGATCCCCATAAGCTTCATGATCGGAGGGCCAATGATACTACCTAGTATCCCAGCACAGACCACGATGACCGCCGTGAGACCTGGTACTCCCCCATTATTGCCTGCTAGCTCCATAGCAATAGGTGTCGTGACGGACTTTGGGGCGAGCGAGGCGATCAGATCCTGCTTCACACCGAGCAGATGCCCGATACCTACAATAGAGGCAATCCCTACCATAGCACCTACGGTGATGGCTACCATGATGGAGATGACATTCCCCTTGAGGTGCCCCACCTGCTGGTAGAGAATATAGCCTAGGGCGACAACCGACGGGCCAAGCATGAAGTGTATCATACGACTCCCTTCGCGGAAGGTCTGATACGGCACATCGAAGCTCATTAGGAGCGCAATGAGGATGATGATCGTCAAGAGTACGGGATGGAAGAGCACAAAGCGTACCGTACGATAGAGCTTGATGCAGGCTAGGTATAGCCCGATGACGAACATGATGGTGAAGACTTCACTCTGGAATAGCTGCTGTATCATCTTACTTCCTCCTCCTTTCCATTTGATCTTGTATATAGGCTACCGAGGCGATGACGAGCACAGAGCTCACGATGACAGCGACGAGGATCACCCACCAGTTCGCCAGCACTGTATCCATCTGCGCCATGAGCCCTACCCCTGCGGGGATGAAGAATAGCCCCATGTTATCCGTAAGGGCCTTGGCAGGAGCATCCACTTGGTCTTCCTTGATGAGCTTGGTCTGCAGGGCTAGGAAGAGAAGCACCATACCTATGACACTACCTGGGACGTAGTCGCCCGTGAGGTGTGCAATGAATTCTCCTAACGCATAGAAGAAGAAAATAAAGAATATCTTGACTAGGATCTTCATAAGCAGTCTTAGCACTACATGACCTTACCTTACTTCAGGTCACGTAGCAGAGTGTCTTGTGCAGAGTGGAAGAGGGCATCATAGGCACGAGAGCGCGCTATCCAAGCCCGCGCATGTGCACCCTCTGGGTGTAGGGGGATAGCCTCACTGCCGGAGCGGTCGATTGCATTCAGTAGATAAGACAGAGTGAGCCTATCGGGAGAGACATTAGGATGATAGTAGCCTCCCTCGACTTCTTCCTTGCCGTAGTTCACCTCCACCACTATACCCATAGCGAGGAGATGAGCCAGAGCCTCCTGTGTCTGCCTCAGCGGGAGGTCACAGTCCTTGGCGAGGGTCTCAGCTCGGTAGGGCTCACCACTATCCGAGACAAACTGCTGTACGATCCTCGCCGTAATAGTCACTAGGATTACATCCAGATATCTACGTGAGAGGGGGACAGAGGTAGGAGGCGAAGTCAGATGCCACACATGCTGTATGGAATAGGAGATCTGAGCACCGAGTAGGACGATAATCCAAGAGAGCTGTATCCAGAGCAGTGCCAGGGGTACGGCTGCGAAGCTCCCATAGATAGCATTATATCTCGAGATCCATAGCACGCCATTGATATAGAGGGCTTGGAAGGCTTGGAAGGAAAGCCCTGCCACAACACCCGCAATAAGGGCAGGGATGAAGCGCACACGGACGTTGGGGATCAAGAGGTAGATCACCGTGAAAGTGAAGATAATCAGTACATACGGGACAAGCCCTAGGATCTCACTCGTGAGGGTGGAGATGATCTTGAGCTGACTGAGGTAGGTATGGTTCAGTGTCGAGAGGAAGAGCGTCGTACCACTCGAGATCGTGAGCAGGAGGGGGAAGAGAATGAATGCCCCTAGGTAGTTGATGATTCGCCTGGTCCAGGGGCGGGCATGAGGTGCTTGCCATAGGCGGTTAAAGGCATCCTCGATCGTGGAGATCAGCATCAGCACGGTATAGAAGAGCAGAGCTAGACCGACACCGATGAAGAGCCCTCCCTGTACCTGCTGTAGATAGTTCTCGACGTAGGCAAAGGTCTTGTCAAACTCTACTTGGTGCCCAGGCAAGGCATTATTGAGTGCTATCCGTACATCATTCTGCAGACCGAAGCCCTTCGCTATCCCTACGATCACAGCCAGCATCGGGACGATCGAGAGCACAGTACTATAGCATAGAGAGCTGGCAAGCCCCCCGACCCCCTCTCGTACATACGTGGAGATGGTCATGTAGATTACCCGACACGTAGCGACGAACCAACGATGAGGCACGCTGAGCTGATCTCGGCTCAGGAGCCACATATCTAGGGTGATGAATCTATAGATCTTGACACAGAGTGCCTCTATATGACGAAGGAGAGCAGTCATGAATGAAGCGGTAATAGGAGAAGAGACAAGCAGGCGCAGTGGGGCTATAAGCCGAGTTCTGTCCTCCCTAGGCTTTACCCTAGAGAGTATCTGTCATTTATCTGGGATAGGTGTCACCACCTACCTCGGTGCGATCTACCCTCCAGCTGGGGCGAGCAACCCTCGTTGCGCTGGTATACATGATCTTGCAACCCATAAGGTGTACGGCAGCCTATATCGCTATAGGCTCGGTGAGCTCTTACCTCACCTTTTCACCCTTACCCTGCATGAGGCAGGGCGGTCATTCTCTGTTACACTACTCCACCCTCGCGGACAGCTTCCCGTTAGGAAGTATGGTGCTCTGCGTTGCTCGGACGTTCCTCACCTTCTCGGGGGAGAAGGCGCGACAGATCGCCCCACTGCTTGCTTGCTCGTTATTTGTTTATCTCTACTCGTGCCGTAGGGGCTAGCTCCTCATTGCGCTTGGCTACCTGCTCTGCGACATTGCGGGCTAAGGTACGGAAGTAGATACCCATTAGGCTATCTCGGTCTGTGGCTATAGGCATACCACCATCGCCTGACTCACAGATACTCTGGATGAGAGGTATCTGTCCCAGCAGGGGGATACCGAGCTCTTCGGCGAGCTCTTTGCCTCCATCGCGACCGAAGATGTAGTACTTGTTCTGTGGGAGCTCAGCAGGTGTGAACCATGCCATGTTCTCCACGAGACCTAGTATAGGGACCTGCACGTGCTCGTCTAGGAACATCCCTACGCCCTTGATCGCATCTGCTAGGGCGACCTGCTGGGGGGTAGTGACAATGATGGAGCCTGTGAGCCCAAGCGTCTGCACCAGGGTCAGATGTATATCACTCGTCCCCGGTGGCAGGTCTATGAGCAGGAAGTCTAGCTCACCCCAGTTGGTCTCGGTGAGGAGCTGCTTGAGGGCATTACTCGCCATACTCCCACGCCACAGTACGGGGCTTTCCTTATTGACGAAGAAGCCTATGGAGAGTAGACGTATCCCATACTTCTCTACTGGAGCGATGAGCTCTCTTCCCTCTACCTCGTCTAGGATAGGGCGGGCATCTTCACAGCCAAACATCTTGGGCTGTGATGGGCCAAAGATATCGGCATCAAGTAGCCCCACCTTGTAGCCCTCCTGAGCAAGGGCAACAGCCAGGTTTGCCGACACCGTGCTCTTACCTACACCGCCCTTACCGGAGAATATCGCAAGGGTATTCTTCACCTTAGGCAGTAGAGGTAGGGAGTCTGTGGGTACGACCTCAGGTACCTTGACACTGATATTACCTACTATATCGACCTCCTTAGAGATATAGGTCTGGATAGCGGTCTCAGCGGCTCGTACCACAGACTTAATGAAGGGCGAATTAGGCTTGTCAAAGATTAGGGAGAAGCTCACCTTCATCCCCTCTATTCGTATGTCATCCTCTACCATACCTGCCTCTACGAGGTTCTGCCCCGTGCCGGGGTAGCGTACCTTGGTTAGAGCCTCTAGGATGAGGTTGGGATACAATGTTACGGCCATGACTATTGTACTCTACGTGATCGGCTGAAGCTACGATAGCTATCTGGCTCGATCTCTATATCTGGTTCTACGAAGCCCCCTTGAGGCTCATGAGGCTCAAAGGAGAGGTACTTGATCGTCAGCCCACGACTGAGCCATTGACGCTCATAGTACGTCTGTATACCGAGTATCTTATCCTCGAAGGAGCCATCGTAGAGATCATCGGTATCGACGAAGATCTGCTGATGATTGAGCTCCACGAGTGCTCGGGTATATGTGTAGAGGAAGGGGCTGTCCGTCTTGAGGTGTATGCGCCCCCCAGGACGAAGCACTTCCAAGTAACGCTTGAGGAAGCGAGTGCTGGTGAGACGCTTGGTCACCTTCTTCATCTGTGGATCGGGGAAGGTGATCCAGATCTCATCGACTTCGCCCGGGGCGAAAAAGTTGGTCAAGGACTCAATCTCCCCTCTGAGGAAGGCGACATTGGCCATCCCAGCATCGTGGGAGAGCTTAGCTCCCGTCCAGATACGAGCCCCCTTGACGTCCACCCCGATGAAGTTCTTATCGGGATAGAGCTCTCCTAGCCCCACGGTGTACTCCCCCTTCCCACAGCCTAGCTCTAGGACTATGGGATGGTCGTTGTGGAAGAAGGCTTCGCCCCACTTCCCTCTCAGCGGGAAGGACTCCTGCTGTAGCCGTGCAAACGGATACTGGAAGACATGGGGAAAGGTCTCCATCTCGGCGAACTTCGCCAGCTTATTCTTACCCAATGCCTCCTCCGTTAATCAAAGAGTTCGATACTATCGCAATACTCGAGTTCGCCCTGCACGATGAAGCGGATCTGCTCGGGCTCGAAGCGCCCTACTCCATCCTTCTTTGCATTCTTGACGACATACTCGACGAGCTCATCCTCATCTACCTCGATCACCTCATCTGACTCGGACTCATCAGCGTCCATGTAGCCACGGCTCTCGTAGTAGTCATAGATGAGATCTACGAAGTACACGATATCATCATCGCTCAGGAGCTCCTTGAGTTCCTGAGGTATATAGTTACGTATGAATGCTACAGATGCTGCATCGTCATACCCGATCAGATCTTCCTCTGCCATATTATATATGTAGTGATTTTATAGGTACACCTTGGACGACATAGCCCGAGAGCACGCACAAAGGTAATAAAAAGCCCTATCTCTATGAGTTACCGGCGCCCTCGCTTCAGGCTCGGGTAGCACTCGTGGTTTGCATGAGCTTAGAGTTACGCCAGGGGGCTCCCCTATCTCTATCGACACTCACGAAGATATATTCATGCCCTCCACTAGGGAGGCGACGTGATAGGCAGAGTACTGGTAGGTCAGAATCTACGATGTATACCCTCTTCTTGTCCTTCTTGGTTCGCCTCTGAGATGAGGCTATGCGTCTGCCCTCCCCCTCCAATAGAGACATGTGGTAGACATTCAGATTCAGTCGCACAGAGTATAGGAGCATACGCACCCTTAGCTCCTCCTGATCCCATTCGTAGTAGATCGGGAATCGGGAGACACTGTGAAGGAACGCAGTAAGTAAGAATAAAGCCAGCACATAGCAGAGCACAAAGTATTGAGTGCCCAGCAAGCCAAGCCATAGCCAATATCCAGCGAATAGGAGGCTCAATAGCAGTACCTTGAGCCTCGTCCCTATCGGATAATACCTTCTTGTCTTCATACCATCACGAGCCTGATTATATAGTAAAGCAAAGGTATCTATTTCGGTTCCCTCGGTGGATCATCGTTACGAATTTGGCTCGTACTCGATATTCTTCTTACTTTTGCATCCGTAATCACCTATGTAAGGTGACGACTATCACCTATGATAGGTGATGGTGGACTTCTTACCTAGGGAATCAGAATCACCTTACATAGGTGATCAGAGCCTTCTTCCTAGCAATGTATACGGTGCTCCCACAGTGGAGCCCTCGAGACAAAACAAACGAATAGACCTATGATGACCTTTGAGATCAAGAGCAAGGTAAGTAGACAAGGGCGTAGAGCGGGCAGTACCCTCTACTATGCCTATCCAATGAAGCGTCCTAAGCTGGAGCTGAAGGACGTCGAGAGACGTATCAGCGAGAGCTGCTCACTCTCTGCCCCAGATGTGCGGGCTGCTCTAGTAGCCTTCGCCGAGATCGTCTGTGCCAGCTTCGAAGAGGGGATAGGTGTGGATCTTGGGGAGATGGGTACCCTCATGCCCTTCACCCAGGGACGGCTCATGGATAGACCAGAGGAAGTAACAACGGATACCCTTCAGCCCCCCAAAGTAATCCTTCACCCTAAGAAGAATATCCAGACGGCACTGGGGAAGATCCGCTACCGCATCAAGCGATAAGTGAATAGCACTGTCCTCACTCCCCGATATAGTCATTGCTCTGATAGAGTCGGAGCACCATCACTTTAGACAAAGAAACGTAAGACATAGTATGCAGATTCGATTAGTCTCTCCCTCGAGATGGGCTATGCTGGGTATCGTGGTTACCCTTTCCTTCGCTGGACAAGCCAGGGCACAGAGGGTCTTGACCCTAGACTCCTGCCGAAGCCTCGCCAAGGAGCACAGCCGTACCCTCCAGCAGAAAGACGAGGAGATCAAGGCCGCTCATGCTAAGAAACAGCAGGTAATGACCAACTTCTTCCCTCAGGTAGCTGCCCGAGGGGTATACCTGCACATGCAGAAGGAGCTACACCTTATCGACTGGGACAAGCCCCTCGGACATCTGAACTTCCTGATCCCCGAGCGACTACGCCACCTCGGCACAGTAGACCTGCGCAATCTGTGGGTGGGGAACGTAACAGCTATCCAGCCTCTCTTCCTCGGGGGAAAGATCATCTCCGGGTACAAGATGGCGAGCCTAGCAGAGCGACTCCAGGGAGAGCTACGTCAGACGGCCGAGACAGAGGTCGAGACCAAGCTCGATGAGACCTATTGGCAAGTCGTATCCCTTCGCAGTAAAGAGCGACTACTGGATCAATTGGTACGTCTACTCGAGCAGACCGTCAAGGACGTGGATGCCTCCATCGATGCAGGCGTAGCGACTAAAGCCGATGGCCTCTCGGTACGCACTAAGCTCAGCGAAGCCGAAGTCAAGCGTAGCCAAGTGGTCAATGGCCTCGAGCTCTCCCGCATGCTCCTAGCTGACCTCTGTGGCCTTAGCGAAGATGAGCCCTTCACTCTGGCGGAGGAGGGTCACCTGCAGGAGCTTCTCCTCTCCACACAGACTGCTCCTATTGCCCGAGACGAAGATACCGAGGCTGCTATCGAGCGCCGCTCCGAGATCCGTAGCCTTCGCCTAGTAGATAGTATCTACAGCAAGCGGGTAAACATGGAGTCAGCCTCCCTCTTCCCCAAGCTCTACGGAGTAGCGAGCTATTCGACAACGAACCCCAATAGCTTCCAAGGACAAAAGAAGGAGTTCGCGGGGCAGTATTACCTCGGTCTCATGCTGGAGGTACCTATATCAGACCTGTTCTCTGGTACCTTCAAGCGCCGACAGGCTAAGGCAGAGCACCGAGTCAAGCAGCTAGAGCTCGCCGAGGCTCGCAGCAAGATCAACCTCCAGATCAAGCAGGCACTACGCACAGCAGACGATGCCCGTAGAGCCTACACCACGGCCCTAAGTGCCGTCAAGATGGCAGAAGAGAACATGCGCTATGCCAAGGCAGGCTACGACGAAGGAGTAATCCCGCTACTCAACTATACGATGGCTCAGACAGCCTGGATGAGTGCACAGGATAGCCTCATCGACGCACAGATACGGGTGCTACTCACCGAGAGTAAGCTCAAGAAGATACTTGCACTATAAACCAGTAGGTAAGAATGGATAACAAGCAGAATAAAGAGACGAAGGAAACAGGAGCCAAGAAGAGCATTATCCTCGGGGTAGGACTCGTCGTCCTAGCGATGGTACTACTAGCCCTATCAGGCTTCATCTTCTTCGGTAAGGGCGAAGACATCATCACAGGTCAGGCCGAGGTGGACGAAGTGCGGATCTCGGGCAAGGTACCGGGGCGTATATCCGAGTTCCTCGTCGAGGAGGGACAGAGAGTACACCGAGGAGATACCCTCGTACGTATATATTCGCCTGAGGTGCTCGCCAAGCTCGAGCAAGCAGAGGCCGCTAAGGCCGCTGCCGAGGCTCAGAACCAAAAGGCTCTCGCAGGAGCCAGGAAAGAGCAGAAGGAGGGAGCCTACGAGCTCTGGCAGAAGGCCAAGGCTGGCCTTGAGGTAGCCGAGAAGAGCTTCGCCCGGGTGGAACGCCTACACAAGGAGGGTGTCCTCCCCGCACAGAAGTACGACGAAGCCTCAGCACAGCTACGAGCTATGCAGGCTACAGAGCGTGCCGCTCGTAGCCAATACGACCTAGCGGTGAACGGTGCACAGCGAGAGGACAAGCTAGCCGCAGCTGCCCTCGTCGCCCGTGCCTCTGGAGCCGTCTCAGAGGTAGATGCTTACCTCAAGGAGGGAGCCCTCCTCTCCCCCATCGATGGGGAGGTCTCGGAGATCTATCCCCACAGAGGGGAGCTCGTCGGTACTGGAGCCCCGATCATGACGATCTCAGACACCTCGGTAGTGCGCGTGCTCTTCTCCGTAAGAGAGGACAAGCTAGCCTCGATCAAGAAGGGGAGCAAGCTGCGTGGCACGATCCCCGCGCTCGGAGGTAAGGCCATAGAAGTGGTGGTCACGAAGATGAAGGATATGGGGAGCTATGCCACCTGGAAAGCCACGAAGCCACGTGGAGAGCATGATCTTCGTACCTTTGAGGTCACAACCCGCCCCACCAGCCCCGTAGAGGGACTCCTAGCTGGCATGACGATCGTCCTAGACAAGGGGCAACTCTAGTAGATCACCTCGCCCATGTACACCATCCTACGTGTAGCACGGAGGGAGCTAGACTACCTCCTCACCCGCCCGATCTATCTCTTCGGGATCATCGGGGCACCTCTATTGGTAACCCTGCTCCTACTGTATCTGATGGGGAGTGGGCTACCTACAGATATGCCCGTGGCTGTAGTGGATGAGGACCAGTCGGCGACCTCACGAGCTCTGGTACGGAGCCTCGATACCTTCCAGTCATCAGAGGTCGTGCTGAAGTGCTCCAATATGAACGAAGCCCTCAGAGCGATGCGCCAAGGTAGGGTCTATGGGATCTACCACATCCCCCGAGGGCTACAAGCAGAGGCTGGATCAGCTCGCCAACCCAAGCTCCACTACTATACGAATAGTAGCTATCTAATGGCAGGGAGCTTTGTCTTCCGAGACATGAAGATGCTCTCCGAGCTAGCCTCTGCCAAGGTCGGTCTACAGACAGGACAGGCACGGGGCAAGACTCAGGAGGAGATCATGGGGAGCATTCAGCCCATCGTCGTACGGTCTGAGGTGATGAGCAATCCTCAGCTGAACTACGCCGCCTATCTGACGACGACGATACTACCCGGTGTGCTCCAGCTCATGATCTTCCTCATGACTAGCTATGCTATCGGGGTAGAGATCAAGCGCCAGACGGCTAAGGAGTGGCTTCGTCTCTCCGAGGGCTCCATAACGCTCGCTCTACTCGGGAAGCTCTGTGTCCACACCCTGATGTTCCTCGCTGTCGGGCTGGGGATACAAGGCATTCTGTATGGCTGGATGGGCTTCCCCCTACAGTCAGGTTGGGGTGCGATGGCACTGGCGATGCTCCTGCTTGTACTGGCCTCTCAGGCCTTAGGGATCTTCTTCATTGCCCTGATCCCTATCCTTAGGATGGGGCTAAGCCTAGGGAGCCTCCTGGGGATGCTCTCCTTCTCGATCTCGGGGATGAGCGTACCCGTCTCCTCGATGATCGCCCCCGTACAAGCCCTAGCATTTATCTTTCCCCTACGCTACTACTATCAGATCGGGATCAACCAAGCCCTTATCGGGGCTCCACTAACGGAGAGCGTACCTTATTATATGGGTCTACTAGCCTTCCCTCTGCTTCCACTTGTGACGCTTCCCCGACTGAAGCGTTACCTCACCAGCATAGACTACATCGCTTAATTCGGTATATGAGTATCATTGGATTTATCAAGGGGCATCTACAGGATATAGTGACGATATGTGGGAGGGAGCTACGTAGGGTCTTTGCCGATAGTGCCTCGATCCTCTTCTTCTTTGTTGTGCCCTTCATCTATCCCTTCCTCTATGCAGCTCTGTATGGCAACGAGGTAGCCCGCGAAGCTCCTCTCGTGGTACTTGACTACAGCCATTCGGCTCTAAGCAGGGAGTTTGTCCGTAGGGTAGATGCCTCACCTGACGTAGCAGTCATAGCGCAGGTGGCAAGCGAAGCCGAGGCTTACCAACTCATCAACGAGGAGAAGGCCTACGGGATACTTATCTTCCCCGAGGACTTTAGCCAAAAGGCACACTTAGGGCGACAGGCTGAGGTCAATCTCCACACGACCTTTGCCTCGGCCCTCTACTACAAGGCCTTCGCACTTACCACTACCGAGGTGGCACTGACGATGGGACGTGAGCTAGAGGCTAGTCGTAGCCATGGGGCCTCTCACGAAGCTACCCGCATACAGGTACGCCCCATTGAGAGCGAATGGATCACCCCCTTCAATCCTCAGGGTGGCTTCCAAGGCTTCCTCCTACCTGGCGTACTCATACTGATCATCCAGCAGACGCTCCTTATCGGGATCTCTATGGTGATGGGGACGGAGCGTGAGCGGGGTGGTCTCAGCCGTGGGCTACGTATCGGTAGGGGTGGACACTATACGAGTACGATGCGCCTGCTGGTAGGGCGTGCTCTGTGCTACCTACTGATCTATGCGGTGAGTTCGCTCTTCACGCTGGTCATCGCACCGAGGATCTTTGGTTTGCCCCAGCTCACAGATGCGGGGACGTTTGCCCTACTTCTATTGCCTCTCCTCTTGGCTTGTGTCTTCTTCTCCTTCTTTTGGAGCCTCGTGGTGAAGCACCGAGAGAAGGCGATGATCATCTGGGTCTTCACCTCCATACCCTTCCTCTTCCTCACAGGTCTATCTTGGCCTCTCTCTGCTATACCTGCACCGCTCAGGGCGCTGGGCTTCCTCGTACCCTCTACTCCTGGGGTACAAGCCTTCGTCTCCGTAAGCAGTATGGGTGCAAGCCTCAGAGATGTCTTACCTCAATACCTCACGCTGTGGGCACAGGCACTGGGCTACTTCCTCGTAGCCTCCTTCACCTATGCCCGTCTCCTTAGGAGTAGCAGCACCTCTCTATCACAGACAGCACATGCAACAGATCACACTCAGCCAGACACTCCCCCACGTCTTCCGTGACCTCACTGACCTCAGGAGCGAGGTCTGGCTCTCGCAGCAGACCTTCCGTCGGGGAGAATACTACCTCATCGAGGCCACCTCTGGAGCGGGTAAGTCCTCCCTATGTAGCTATATCTACGGATGGCGTGGAGACTATAGCGGTACGATCAGCTTCGACGATCGGGATATACGTGGGCTGGATGCCGAGGCTTGGGGAGAGATACGCCGCTCATCTCTTAGCTTCCTCTTTCAGGACATGCGCCTCTTCGAGGAGCTCACAGCCTGGGAGAATGTCAAGCTAAAGAACGACCTGACGAAGCACAAAGAGGAAAAGGAGCTCCGTCACTACTTCGACCTCCTAGGAATAGCTGACAAGCTGGATACCCCAGCACGCATCCTCTCCCTAGGCCAACAGCAGCGTGTAGCAGCCATTCGCTCGCTCTGTCAGCCCTTTGACTTCCTACTCCTCGACGAACCCATCAGTCATCTGGATGAGGCGAACGCTACGTGTCTAGCCTCGCTCTTCGCAGAGGAAGCCAAGCGTCAGGGGGCTGGAATCATCACCACTTCTGTGGGCAAGCACCTCCCCATCTCCTACACCTCCGTCATACACCTATAGAGACCACTTTCTATGAATAGGCTTGTACTTCGCCTACTACGTCGGCATATCAGCCCGCTGCAGCTAGTGGGCTTCTCGCTAGCTAACCTCGTGGGGATAGCGATCATTCTCCTCGGGATACAGTTTTACCAAGATGCCCTCTCCTCACTAGGAGCTAAGGATAAGCTCCTACAGGGAGACTATATTATCCTATCGAAGAAGGTCGGGGCAGCGAGCCTCTTTGGAGTCGGGGATAACACCTTTTCGCCTAGGGAGATCAAGGAGCTAGAGAGTCAAGGATTTGTCAAGAAGGTAGGAGCCTTCACCCCCTCGAAGTTCCAAGTCTCTGCTGGTCTCGGTATAGGCAGTGGGGTCTATACCTATATGTTCTTTGAGGCTGTTCCCGATGCCTTCCTAGACGTACGGAGTGAGGACTGGAGGTACCACAGTGGTGACACAGAGGTACCTATCATCATACCCCGCAACTATTTAGGGCTCTATAACTCAGCCTTCGCTCAGAGCCAAGGCCTTCCCCTACTCTCCGAGGCTACTATGAGCAAGATACCCCTAAGTATCGAAGCCAGAGGGCGGACAGAGACCGTACACTTCAAGGGACGTATCACAGCCTTCACCAATCGTCTCAATACCCTCCTCGTACCCCAGTCCTTCATCGAGGAGATGAATGCCCGCCTAGCAGGTGGAGAGGAGGCCAAGCCTACCCGTCTCATCGTCGAGGTCACCTCGGTATCGGATGCCAATATACCGATCTACCTCAAGGAGAACGGCTACGAGAGCGAAGGGGAGCGACTCGCCTCTGGGGAGTCCATGTACCTACTGCGTCTCATCGCAGGTGTCGTCCTAGCCATTGGACTCATCATCTCGGCACTCTCGATCTATCTGCTGATGCTCTCGATCTACCTCCTACTACAGAAGAATACGAGGCAGCTCGAGGGACTCCTCCTACTCGGATACAGCCGTGGCCAACTGATACGTCCCTACCTAGCCCTCACCCTCATCCTCAATGTGCTGGGACTCGCCCTCGCTCTCATAGGGGTCATGCAGCTACGTGCCTACTATCTAGGTGTAGCAGGACGTCTACTCTCTAGTGAACTCGGTGGTACTACGACCTATACCTATCTCACGGCACTCACCCTACTCGTCGTGACGACCCTACTCAACGGGCTAGCCATACGACGCAAGATCCATTCCCTCCCTATCTTTGCCCCTCGCACCGAGAAGAAGTAAAATAGGAATGTATAGGACGAGCTTTCCCCTTCCATTGCCGACCCAATACCCTACTTCACGTGAACACCTACCACATCGAGGGACGAAGCATTACCGAATGGCTTCTTGCCCTAGCAGAGCGAGGGAATAAGCCCTTCACAGAGCGTCTTCATCCCAATATCCTAGGCGTGCTGGGCTTGCGCCTTCCCGACCTCAGGAAGCTAGCCAAGATGATCGCTAAAGACCCTAATTGGCGGGAATATCTAGCCGAGGCTGAGCGTGGAGCCTCCTCGCTCAAGGAAGATTTCATGGAGGCACGCACCCTACACGGATTAGTCCTAGGTGCCATACCCCACAGAGATCTAGAGGAGTACCTCGGATATGTAGCTCGCTGGGTACCTCGGATCAACTCTTGGTCTGTCTGCGATTGCTTTTCATTCTCTGGAGGGAAGAGCTTAGTTGCCAAGCATTCGGATCGTCTTTGGTCATTCCTACTTCCCTACTTCGGTGCCAAGGGCGAGTATGAAGTACGCTTTGGGGTCGTTGCTACCATGCAGTACTTCATTGATGAGGAGCATCTGCTCCCTCTCCTTGACCACTATGCAGGGGTACATCACGAGGGCTACTACGTACAGATGGCACTTGCCTGGGCGATTGCAGAGTGCTACATCCGCTTCCCCGACCAAACGCTTCCCTACCTAAGCCAACCCCACTTCCATCCCTGGGTACATAACAAGGCGATACAGAAGATCTGCGAGTCCTACCGCATTAGCCGGAGTACTAAGGCTATGCTCAGGGCTCTAAAGATCTAGGTCTATACCTACTCCTTCATCTGTCAAGTAGGCCTTAGTGAGTGCCCACCCCTAGCTCTCATAATCAACCTCAACATAGAACATGGTATATTCGCCCTCGTCACCTTACATAGGTGGCGGGGGCGAACATTATATACCCTATCCTCCCTTCTCGGCATGCCCTCTCTCCCCCTCTCGTGGGGTTCGACACAGACCAATTGAGAGACTTCGGGGGCAGAGCTTACCTCGCCCACTTAATCCGAATAGGCGATCCCACATATACCTTGTCACTCCCTTGCTCCCCTGATCTCTTGAGTATATAGATACAGGGTACGTGATGGACTGAGGCATGAAATCACTAGAGCTTGAGGGCAAGGTAGTCGAGATGCATACACCGAAGATAGAAACATCTGGACCCTAGACATATACAGACCTATCACATAGCCACTACCTAAGAGGGGAAAGTGTACACGTGTGTATACCATAGTGTACTCACGTGTACACAACTGTATACACGCGTGTACACTACCTCGCTCTAAGTATATCCCCAATAGCACCCTCTAGTATGCCGCTCTCGAGGCCAACACCTAGACACTCCAGAGACTAAGGCTAAGACTCCCTTAGACAAGAATAATACCCTAGAGTAGCAAAGAGTAGAGATGGCTGAAAGAGATCATGCGTCGGATTTGGTACGATCAGAGAGCAGTCCTCTGACTAGGATTATTTGTTGTACCTTTGCATACGAACCCTACGACAGTGCATGCTGGAGTAGGGTTCGCTATTGTAACTAAACAGCGAATAAATCAACAAACTAGAATAGGGGAGCACCCCGCTCCCCCCTACATCAATTATGGCATACAACTATATGACCCAGGCTGGCTACGACAAGCTCGTAGCCGAGATCAACGAACTCGAAGCCGTACACCGCCCCGAGATCTCTCGTCAGATCGCTGAGGCACGTGACAAGGGTGACCTCTCTGAGAATGCCGAGTATGACGCAGCCAAGGAGGCTCAAGGTCTGCTCGAGGGTAAGATCGCCCAGCTCAAGGCGACCCTAGCCAACACCCGCATCATCGACGAGTCTCGTCTCTCCACTGATACTGTCCAGATCCTCACCAAGGTCACCATCCGCAACGTCAAGACTGCGGCTGAGCTCACCTATACGCTCGTATCTGACTCCGAAGCGAACCTCAAGGAGAAGAAGATCTCCGTCAATACCCCCATCGCCAAGGGGCTCGTAGGGAAGAAGGTAGGTGACGTCGCCGAGGTACAAACCCCCGGTGGACTACTGACCTTCGAGATCCTAGATATTTCTATTTAACCCCCCCCTTTGCCCTAGGAGGCTATTCGATATGGCAACCCTCTTCACTCGTATCATCGAGGGCGAGATCCCCTCGTACAAAGTCGCTGAAGACAGCGAATTCTATGCCTTCCTCGACATCAACCCCGTACAGCCTGCGCACACCCTAGTCGTCCCCCGACAAGAGGTAGACTACATCTTCGACCTAGAGGATGAGCACCTCGGACGTATGATGACCTTCGCCAAGAAGGTCGCACAGCAGATCCAGGAGGTCACGGCATGCCGTAAGGTCGCCGTACTAGTCCTAGGGCTAGAGGTGAACCATGCCCACATACACCTCATCCCGATTAACAATGAGGGAGACATAGACCTCAAGCATAAGCTCCAGCTCCCCCCGGCCGAGATGGAGCGTATCGCAGCCCAGCTACGTCAGCACGCTAAGTAAGGGAGTCGTATGCGTATCGCTATCGTCGGGATCGGCTACGTCGGTCTAGTCAGTGCGGCCTGCTTCGCAGACCTCGGGGCAGAGGTATACTGTGTAGATGTAGATGAGGCGAAGATCCAGGGACTACGTCAGGGTATTATCCCGATCTATGAGCCTGGGCTAGATACCCTCGTACGTCGAGGGATGGAGGCGGGGCGCCTACACTTCGGCACCTCGATCGCAGAGGTTCTACCCCACGTAGAGATCATATTCAGTGCTGTCGGCACACCACCCGACGAGGATGGCTCTGCCGACCTCAGGCACGTACTAGCTGTCGCCCGCTCCATAGGAGCTGCTATGACAGACTACTGCCTCGTAGTAACCAAGAGCACTGTGCCCGTAGGTACCTGGAAGCAGATCCAGCGAGTGATCGAGGAGGAGCAAGCCAAGCGAGGGGTCTCGATACCCTTCGATGTAGCCTCCAACCCAGAGTTCCTCAAGGAGGGCAACGCTATCGATGACTTCATGAAGCCCGATCGGGTCGTCGTCGGGGTACAGAGCGAACGAGCTAAGGAGCTGATGACACGACTCTATAAGCCCATACTGCTCAACAACTTCCGAGTGCTCTTCATGGACATCCCCTCTGCCGAGATGACGAAGTATGCAGCCAATGCCATGCTCGCCACACGCATCAGCTTCATGAATGAAGTGGCTCGGCTATGTGAGGCCGTAGGAGCCAATGTATCTATGGTACGCCGAGGGATGGGCAGTGATGCCCGCATCGGCAGTAAGTTCCTCTATGCAGGGTGTGGCTATGGGGGCTCCTGCTTCCCCAAGGATGTCCAGGCCTTCATCCGCACGGCGCATGAGCATGGTGAGCGGATGCAGATCCTGGAGGCAGTGGAGGCAGTGAATGAACAGCAGAAGCACATACTCTTCGATAAGTTCGCCCACTACTTCGGAGGCGACGTTAGGGGGCGCAAGGTCGCCGTATGGGGACTAGCCTTCAAGCCTGAGACTGACGATATGCGTCAGGCACCCTCGCTCGTACTCATAGAGACTCTACTGGAGGCAGGCTGTGAGGTATCCGTCTATGACCCTGTCGCTATGGAGGAAGCTCGCCGTCAGCTAGGCGACCGAGTACACTATGCTGCCGACCTATATAGCTCGGCACTAGATGCTGATGCTATCTTCCATGTGACGGAGTGGAAGGCATTCCGAATGCCTGCTTGGGAGGTTCTTCGCCGCTCGGTGCGGACACCTCTACTGATCGATGGGCGCAACGTCTTCGACGCTGGGCCACGGGAAGCAGGCTTTACCCTCCTACAGATCGGGCAGTAGCTCTCCCCCTCTACCTCACAAGAATGGGCTACAGACAGCCTGAGTACACCTCGGCATTACCACCTAGTGTGGGTGTAGGCGAGGCTGTGAGGGAGGATTATATCCAAGCAAAGATTGAACAACGATGATTTCTGTCGATTCCCTTACCGTAGAGATCGGGGGTGCTCCCCTCTTCTCTAATATCTCCTTTGTCATTAACCCGAAGGATCGTATAGCCCTCATGGGCAAGAATGGTGCTGGCAAGAGTACCCTACTCAAGATCCTTAGTGGTAGCCGTGAGGCTACACGGGGCAAGGTCTCCGTACCCGAAGGAGTCTCAGTAGCCTACCTCCCACAGCACCTAATGACCGAGGATGGTCGCACCGTCTTCGAGGAAGCCGAGCAGGCCTTTAGCCACATCCATGAGATGGCGGCTCGGATGGAAGCGCTGAACCAAGAGCTGACTACCCGTACAGACTACGACAGCCCCGAGTACATGGCGATCATCGAGGAGGTCACCACTCTAGGAGAGAAGTACTACGCTATCGAAGAGATCAACTACGACAAGGCCGTAGAGCTGACCCTACTGGGCTTAGGCTTCCGACGTGAGGACTTCATACGACAGACCTCAGAGTTCTCCGGTGGATGGCGTATGCGTATCGAGCTAGCTAAGCTCCTACTCCAGCGCCCAGATGTCCTCCTGCTGGACGAGCCGACAAACCACCTAGACATAGAGTCGATCCAGTGGCTGGAGGACTTCCTTGTGGAGAGCAACCAGACTGTAGTAATCATTAGCCACGATAGAGCCTTCGTAGACCGCATCACGACACGTACCATCGAGATCACAGGTGGACGAATCTATGACTACAAGGTAAACTATACCGAGTATCAGCGTCTACGAGCAGAGCGGAGAGACCAGCAGCTACGTGCTTATGAAGAGCAGCAGAAGTTCATCGCCGAGACGGAGGAGTTCATAGAGCGCTTCAAGGGTACTTACTCAAAGACCAACCAAGTACAGAGCCGTGTACGTATGCTCGAGAAGCTCGAGCGTGTAGAGGTAGATGAGATCGACACCTCATCGATCCGTCTACGCTTCCCACCTGCCCCCCGCTCTGGGAACTACCCCGTAGAGATGCAGTCTGTGGGCAAGGCCTTCGCAGATAAGAGGATCTTCTCCAACGTAGATCTAATGATCGGACGTGGAGATAAGATAGCCTTCGTCGGCAAGAACGGTGAGGGTAAGAGTACCCTCGTACGCTGTATCATGGGGGAGCTCGAGCACGAGGGTGAACTGAAGCTCGGGCACAATGTCCGTGTAGGCTACTTCGCACAGAATAGCGCAGCAGCAGAGGACGAGACCCGCACCGTCTTCGAGGTCATCGATAGCGTCGCAGAGGGAGACATCCGTACACGCATCAAAGATCTACTGGGGGCATTCATGTTCGGAGGCGAGGCCTCGACCAAGAAGGTCAAGGTACTCAGTGGCGGTGAGCGTACGCGCTTAGCCCTACTGAAGCTCCTACTAGAGCCCTACAACCTGCTGATCCTCGACGAGCCCACGAACCACCTAGATATGAAGACTAAGGAGGTCCTCAAGCAAGCTCTCCTCAACTACGATGGGACACTCATCCTCGTATCGCACGACAGAGACTTCCTCGATGGACTGGTCAGTAAGGTATATGAATTCGGGGGAGGAAAGGTCGTCGAGCACCTAGAGGGTATCTATGACTTCATGCAGCGCAAGAAGCTAGAGAATCTACGTGAGCTAGAGCGTGTAGGTAGCTAGCGTATAGGCTATCTACCAGCAACCTTTTGCCCTCTACCTATGTTGTAGGAGCGATAGGATAGATCCGCAAACCCAATAAACAATATAGATATATGGCATTACTAGATGATCTGACCTGGCGACATGCCACCAAGGCATACGATCCCACACGCAAGGTGAGTGACGAAGATCTGCACAAGATCGTAGAGGCTGCACGCCTAGCCCCGACCTCCTCTGGCCTCCAGCAATTCCGCCTCATCGTCGTAGGTGACCAAGCCCTCAAGGAGAAGATGGTGGCTGGTGCTCTCAACCCCGACTGTATGAGAGAGTGCTCACACGTCATCGTCTTCGCAGCATGGGATGAATACACCCCAGAGCGTATCGATGCTATCTACGACCTCACGACAGATGAGCGTGGACTCGTACGTGGACGCTTCAAGAGATACACGGATATGCTCAAGGAGACCTTCGGCAAGATGAGCAAGGAGGCACAGTTCCAGCATGCCGCCAATCAGACCTTCATCGCCCTCGGACTCGCCCTAGCACAGGCTGCAGAGCTCAAGATAGACAGCACTCCTATTGGAGGCTTTGACCCCAAGCTCGTAGATGAGCTCCTCGGACTACCCGAGAAGGGACTCCGTAGCGTCTCCCTACTCTACCTAGGGTATGCAGACCCAGAGCGTGACTGGCTCGGCTCGATGAAGAAGGTGCGTAACCCCTACGAAGAGTTTGTCACCTTCATCTAGTCTAGCTCTATTAGCATAGAGGGGGATAGCTATCAAGTACACCCCTCTCAGAGCGAATCCTCTACCCGAGCCCCAGCCTGCTTAGCCCCACCGAGCCCACCTAGCGGTTCGTCTAAGGACAAGCAGGCTGGGGCTCTCTATCTCACAGCGGATCGCAAGAACACTAGGTAGAAGGAATGTCGGGTAGACATTTTACATATATACGTGAGCCAATAGCACTATATAGCGCAGAAAACGAAGGATTATAAAAGGAGGAGGGCACGGGAGTTTTTGCTATCTTTGAGGAGTTTTACAAACTCTACCGTCAATACATATCATCATCAATCGTATGGCAAACTCTACCTATACCCTCCTCGATGGTAAGGCAACCTCTGCCCAAATCAAAGAGGAGATCGCTACCGAAGTCGCCGCCATGGTCGCACGAGGGGAGCAAGCACCACACTTGGTCGCCATCCTCGTAGGGCATGACGGAGGGAGCGAAACCTACGTTGCCTCCAAGATCAAGACTTGCCAAGAGGTCGGCTTCCGCTCCTCACTCATCCGCTTCGAGGACGATGTCACCGAAGAGACTCTACTAGCCGAGATCAAGCGCCTAAATGAAGACCCAGACGTCACGGGCTTCATCGTACAGCTCCCTCTACCAAAGCACATCGATGAACAGAAGGTCATCGAGACTGTCGATCCCCGTAAGGACGTCGATGGCTTCCATCCAATCAATGTAGGGAAGATGAGCATAGGCCTCCCCTGCTTCGTCTCTGCTACCCCACAGGGGATCATCGAGCTCCTACGTCGCTACGATATAGAGACGAGGGGCAAGCACTGTGTCGTACTTGGGCGAAGCAACATCGTCGGTAAGCCCATGGCACAGCTCCTACTGCACAAGGCTAATCCCGGAGACTGCACCGTCACGGTATGCCATAGTCGCACACCTAACATCAAGGAGCTCTGCCTACAGGCCGACATCATCGTCGCTGCTCTCGGTGTACCCGAGTTCCTACGTGCCGATATGGTACGCCCTGGGGCTGTGATCATAGACGTCGGGACGACACGTGTACCCGATGCGACACGTAAGAGCGGCTTCCGCCTAACGGGGGACGTTGCCTTCGCAGAGGTAGCTCCTCTGGCCTCATTCATCACTCCAGTCCCCGGAGGTGTCGGTCCAATGACGATCGTCTCTCTTATGCTCAACACTCTGAAGGCGGCAAAGCTACGACATGGATAGATCCGCCTACCCACTCCCCCACCCCAAACGTAATCCCATAGCTTGGGTTCCCTCCGTCTATTTCGGGATGGGACTCCCCTATGTAGCCCTCTCCCTAGTGTCGGTGATCATGTTCACCGACCTAGGAGTGGAGGAGGAGAAGGTAGCCTTCTGGACTTCCCTCCTCGTCCTACCTTGGTCGCTGAAGCCCCTCTTTAGCCTCTGTATGGAGCTCTTCGGCACGAAGCGTAGATATATCTTCCTGACTGAGTTTATTACCTCCCTGATGTTCGGGGCGATATGCTTTGCCCTGCCCCTCCCTGGCTTCTTCAGCTATGTAGTGGCTCTCATGGGAGTACTCGCTATCAGTGGTTCAATGCACGACATAGCGGGTGACGGGGTATATATGCAGGAGCTGACGAAGGCTCAGCAAGGGCAGTATGCAGGCTGGCAAGGAGCCTTCTATAATCTAGCTAAGATTCTTACCAATGGTGGTCTAGTCTATCTGGCTGGTTATCTGGCCAAGCGACAAGGTATCGTCTCTGCCTGGATGACGATCATGGGTATCTGTGCTGGGATTATGCTGCTACTCGCCCTATATCATCTATTCATACTTCCACGGGAGGAAGGCAAACCCAAGCGGTCAGCTCAGGAAGCCACACAGGAGCTCATGGAGGTCTTGGTATCCTTCTTTAGGAAGAAGTATATCTGGCTCTATCTCGCCTTCATTTTCCTCTATCGCTTGGCAGAGGGGCTTGCGATGAAGATCGCACCTATATTCCTCAAGGCCGACTTAGCCAAGGGAGGGATAGCTCTCTCCAACGAGACCTATGGTCTGATCTATGGTACTGCAGGTACGATAGCTTTCATCTTAGGCTCAATCCTATCGGGATATTACATTTCACACTTCGGGCTGAAGAAGGTACTCTTCTCTCTGGTTTGTATCTTCAACATTCCCTTTGCGGTCTATCTCCTCTTCGCCATATTTCAGCCCCAGCAGATTGCTTGGCTAGCTACAGGTATTATATTTGAGTACTTCAGCTTTGGATTTGGCTTCGTAGGGATTACGCTCTTCATGATGCAGCAGATCGCCCCCGGGAAGTATCAGATGGCTCACTATGCCTTCGCCAATAGCCTCATGAACCTCAGCGTAGCCGTACCTGGTATGGCTAGTGGCTGGCTAGCGAAGCATTTAGGCTATGAGACCTTCTTCGTACTCGTGATGGTCGCTACCATTCCTGCGATCGTCATGGCTCTACGCCTCCCATTTGCCCATACAGAGGGTGAGGGTGAGGCTTAGCACCGAGACAACGTTTATCAATCACAATAAGAACCTAATGAGCAAACTCAAGATCGTAGGGCAAGCCCTACCCGATATGCCTTGGGAAGACCGTCCCAGAGGCTGCCAGGATGTGATGTGGCGCTATAGTGCCAATCCCATCATCCCACGTGACCTCCTCCCCACCTCCAACAGCATATTCAATAGTGCCGTTGTCCCCTTCGGAGAGGGCTACGCTGGAGTCTTCAGGTGCGATGATACGAACCGACGTATGCGTCTGCACGTAGGCTTCAGTGAGGATGCTATTCACTGGGACATCAACCCCGAGCCTCTACACTTCGAGTGCGAAGATCGGGAGATCGGGGAATGGGTCTATGGCTATGACCCCCGTGTAGTCTTCATCGAAGATCGCTACTATGTGACGTGGTGTAACGGCTATCATGGCCCGACGATCGGTGTGGCCTATACATTTGACTTCAAGACGTTCCACCAGCTGGAGAATGCCTTCCTGCCCTTCAATCGTAATGGGGTCCTCTTCCCCCGCAAGTTCCATGGGAAGTTTGCTATGCTCTCTCGCCCAAGCGACAATGGGCATACCCCCTTCGGCGATATCTTCTATAGCGAATCTCCCGACCTAGAGTTCTGGGGACGTCATCGCCACGTCATGTCCCCAGCCCCCTTTGAGGATAGCGCATGGCAGTGCACCAAGATCGGTGCAGGGCCTATCCCCATCGAGACAAGCGAGGGGTGGCTCCTGATCTATCATGGAGTACTAGCCTCATGCAATGGCTTTGTCTATGCCTTCGGGTCAGCTCTCCTTGACCTCGATGAGCCTTGGAAGGTAAAGTATCGCTCAGGTCCCTACCTAATCTCTCCTCGTGAGCCCTACGAGTGCATGGGTGATGTCCCCAATGTGACCTTCCCCTGCGCTGCCCTACATGATGCAGAGACCGGTCGTATCGCAGTCTACTATGGCTGTGCAGATACTGTGACGGGACTCGCCTTCGGCTACATCGATGAGATCGTAGAGTTTACGAAGCAGAACTCCATCATCTAGCCCCACACTGCTCTTCATAACGAAGCCCCCTATATGCCTTGCTCGGGTATTATAGGGGGCTTTGGTATATATTATTTCCATAGTAGACTCCATGGTAGATCCTCCTATATCGATCCGTGTAGATATCCGAGATGTATAGACGGAGCTAAATGATCTAGCTCGCACACTCCAGCCTTTGGATCTTCGGGGATATCGCTTCATATCCTAGGGAGCCTTA
>NZ_CAJZFJ010000017.1 GCF_915070105.1 uncultured Porphyromonas sp. | reverse complement strand
ATTCATCATTATCCAACTTCAGGATTGAACTTCAGCGCACGTAGTTGCTTCATTATCTCCTCCTCGAGGCGATGTCCCTCCGCAAACTGCTCACTGAGGGTTTTCATATAATTCGCCATACGCTGGTCGAACTCTGCTTCGCTGATATCCACGTAGTCAATCTTGATATCGAAGTATTGCCCAGCCGAAAGCGAATAGCCCTTTTCCTTGATTTCATCGTAGCTGACTACCACGGAGAAGTCCTCCACGGGCTTTGCCTCACGGAAGGTAGAGACAATCTGCTCAATTTCAGAGTCGCGCAAACGCTTCTTTTGGTTGTTACCCTCTTTATACTCCTCGCCCAGCTTGCTGGCATCTACCAGCACAACCTTATCGGCAGAAGCGGACTTATCGAAGAATAGTACTGACACATTCGTACCCGTATTGGCAAAGACATTGCTGGGCATAGACACACAGCCATAGACCCAACGCTCCTCTACAATGCGTTTCAGTATTCTATTCTCAATGCCACTCCTAGCTGTAATAAAGCCTGTAGGGATAACGATAGCCCCTCGACCATTCCTTTTGAGTGAGTTAATCACATGCTGAATGAAGCATGTATAGATAGCCATCGCCTCCTTCTTCTTGGCTGGGACATTGGGTACCCCCGCCCAAAAACGAGCAGGCTGGGCAGCTATCTTCTCCCGGGTAGCCGAAAAGTCCATCTTAAAGGGCGGGTTGCTGACGACAAAGTCGAACTGGCGAAGGCTTTGCTTATCATCGCTTTTGTGGTAAGGAGCAACGAGCGTATCACCCTGGATGGCATAGTCGAGTGAAGACACAAGGCCATTAAGCAAGAGATTGAGCTTTAGCATCTTGTTGGAGCGTTGTGAGATATCTTGCGAGAAGATGGTGCAACGCTCTTCTCCTATTTGGTGGCTGAGAGCCATAAGGAGTGTGCCTGTACCTGCAGAAGGGTCATAACATTCTTGGCTGTGCAAATCGGGATTGTCTCCAACCAAAAGACGAGCCATAATGGTGGCTATCGAATGAGGGGTATAGTATTCGGCATACTTACCACCACCTGCTGTGTTATAATCTTTGATAAGGTACTCAAAGATCGAGGCAAAGAAGTCGTAGTGTTGCTCAAAGGCTTCTTCAAAAGAGAAATTAGCAAGCTTATCCACCAAGGCACGCGCAAAGGGGGCACGCTGTGCCGTGTCGGTAACATAGTTCGTCAGTGTCTCAAAGAGTGGTATCTTGGTGTTCTCTGTCGTCTGCGTAGAGAATATCTCGGCATTCTTTTCGGCAATATCGGTCATCGTATTGTCAAAGATAGTGTCGAAGTCGCCTTTGCTCTGCTGATTCCACAGATGAGCGATAAGGTGGTAGGGCTGTAGAAGAGGTACTTCTGCTGGTAACGAAGCTTGCAATAACAACCGTTCCTCTTCGCTAAGGGCAGCATAGGCCTCCTCCCACTGGGAGGCAGGGACGATCTTTTGGCGTGCAATATCGCTCTTGGCACGCTTGAGTTCGTAACCGAACTTATCATTGAGGAACTTATACAGGAATACTTGCGTGATGATCTTATACTCGTTACCATCATTGCCCATGCCATAAGTAGCACAGGTGGCTTTAAGCTCGTCTATAAGCTGTATTGTCTTAGCTTTAATTGGCATAGCCTATACGTTGGGGTAAGTTGCGTTATACTGGCTCAGGTATTGTTGTGAAATCCGCTTTTGGATAAACTGATAATCATCCATTTCGGGCTTAATCTGTGGGAAGTGATATAGACAGCCACTGATGAGAGACTGCACAGTCCGAGCAAAGAATGCATCCTTTTTGAGAATATCATTCTTGTCGTAGACCCTGCCATCAATATCTGACTTGATCATCTTAAGAATGATCATAATCTCTTCATCACGAAAGGAGAACATCGGAGGCCTTTTGGCTTGGCTACGCTCTAAATTAACCTCGCGGATACGCTTGTGTACACGTGCGAACTTAACATCACCATTATACTTCTTAATGAGTGCGGTATTGCGTTTCTGTATATCTTGTAGACGCTTGACGACCTCGTCAAGAGCTTGTGCCTCTTCGTTGAACTTGGCAATCGTATCTATGACAAAGCCACGCTCTTTGAAGCGCTCGGCAAAAGCATCTCGCAAGGAGATAAACTCGGGGTCTTCTTGGTCATCATTTTGCGTGAAAGCAGTAATGGTGCGTTGCCATTTCTCTTTTAACTCCACTCCTCCAGCAACCAGCCGAAGTTCTTCTTGCCCGATTTTAGCAAAGTTGAACTCAATATCGAGCATAGCCTCGTTGATGAGGAGTTTAGTTTCAGCATTAGTATAGAAAGCCTCCTTTTGGTTGATAATATTGATACGATGCTGTACCTCGCTTAGTAGTTCAGGGAGCTTTGTTATTTCGACTTCGGCAAACTTCGCACGTAGGTCGTCGTCCCCAAAGGTGCGCACTAGATTGGCCATATCTTTGGCTGAGACAAGTGCGTGCTTTAAGTCCAAAAGGGCTTGTTTATCCTCTAGGGTTGAAATCTCCGTAGAGAAATCTTCTGCATTGTGGCACGAGTAGTCGAAGAGTATCTGCCTAATTTCCTTCATCTGTTCGATGATCTCCTCTTTACTCACCAATACTTGCGTAAAAGTGTTGGGCGTATTGAGATTTTCCTCCTGACTAATATCATTGAATCGATTAAGCTCTTGTAAGTAGGCTTCATTGGTCTCTTCAAAGTTCCGCTTGATGTCGGCAAAGTCAATCAAGTAACCGTAGCGTAGGTCTTTATAGGGACGATTGACACGAGTGATGGCTTGCAAGAGGTTGTGATCCTTGAGTTTGCGACCAAAGTATAGACGCTTGAGTCTGGGTGCATCGAAGCCTGTGAGCAGCATATTGTAGACGATGAGCAAGTCTATCGTCATATTCTTCTTGAAATCTTTTACTATCAGCTTGCGAGTTTCTTTGTCCTCGTAGTCGTGCAGGACAAGCCCTGCCTTGAGCATTTTGTCGAACTTGAGCTCCTCGCAGATACGCCCAAAATGCTGATATAGCTTCTCGGCTTGAGCGCTGGTTTCGCAGATAATCATCCCCCCAAGAGTCTCGTCCCCTTGTATCTTCCGGAAGCGGATGAGGTCTGTGAGGATATAGCGTAGCAACTCGTCGACATAGCTGTCATGCTCTATAATTGTATTCTTGCGTACGTCTTTCTTTTGTACGAGAGCCTCAAGCTTGTCTTGTACCTCCGTGAGTTTCTCTTTGTAAGATGTCTCTATGTCCTCACGGATAATCTTGAGCGTATAACCGTCAGCTATCGAGCGGTCGTAGTAGTAGGTGTGCAGGTAGTCGCCAAAGATCTTACACGAGGCTTGCTCTTCCTTGAGCAAAGGTGTACCTGTTAGAGCGATTTTAATTGCATTTTGATCTGCATCAAAGAGATTGGCTAGGAAGCAGCCTCCAGGGCGATAGCCACGATGAGCTTCATCGAGGATAAAGATACGCTGTAGGTTGGTAGCATAGGCATTGAGTTCTACTCGCTCGGTATCCTCGGCAAAGCGTTGGATATTAACGACCGTTATCTCTGCTTGACCTGTGGAGCCGTGCTGTGCTTGGTTCATACGAAATTGCTCCATCAGCTCTTTGCGTGTACTGGCCGTATTGACCACTAAACCACGTGCCTCAAACTCCTGAGTAGCCTGTTCTAGGAGATCGAGCCGGTCTACAATAAAGTAGAACTTAGCCACCTTACCCAGCCTCGCAAAGTGGTCACTCAAGATGTGAGCCAAGTGAAAGGAGAGGGCTGTCTTACCACTCCCTTGCGTATGCCAAACCAGTCCTGAGGTAATTCCTTGGGATAGTTTTTGCTCTATTGCCATGGCGGCAAAGAGCTGCTGGTAACGCATAATATGCTTTTGGTCCGTAGACTCTATTTTGCGATCTACCTCCCGCTCTTGTCGCACATAGGCGATACCGTAGCGTAGCAGATAGAGCAGACGCTGCGGACTACACATCGATGTGAGTATGCGATTGGTAGGTGTATCTTCAGAAAGGTTACTCCGATATTCAGGGCTAGTATGGATTACTTGACAGTTGAACTCCGAGAGGATAGCTTCTTCCACCTTAGGGTCTACCGGGAGATAGGGATAATCGGCATAGAAGGGGGCTATCTCAGCTCCTTTGGGATTTTCTTCTCTGAAGCAATTGAACGGGGCATTGCCTCTAGCACCAGTACAATAGAACGCACCTTCAACAGGTACTACACCACTCAGCGTGTCGTACTCCATATTGTTGGAGAATATCATCAACTGAGTGATATTGATGAAGCGACGGAACTTTTTATTTGGAAAGCGAGCCTTATTCATTCGCCTACTCTCGGCGACCATCCCCCCCATATTATTAGGCTTCTTGACCTCAATGAAGCAGAGAGGTAGACCATTTACGAAGAGTGTGATATCGGGGCGAAACTCATCTTGCCCATTACGGCAAGTAAACTCTGCCGTAAAGTGAAAAGTATTGTTTCCTGGCGTATCAAAGTCTATCAACCGGGGCGATACCGACTTTAGGCGTCGATAAAAACTACGCCCCAAATCATCATCGTTAAGCTCCTTACGGATGTCTCTTAACACCTGCTCTACTTCTCCCTTATGCTTGGGATTGAGACGAACGAACTGCTCTTTGAAAACTTGTAATAGGATGTTGGTGTCTGCGTCATAAACACCCTTGGAGGCATCTTCTTCGTGAACCTTACCAAAATATGTATACCCCAAGCGTGTAAGGTGTACCATTGCTGGCATCTGTACACGTGTTGCTTCATTGAATGTTCCCATATCTATTCTTTGAGAGTCTAAGGAGGTCTCGGATATCAATGTCTAAGGCATCAGCAATTTCACGAAAGTTTCCCATGAGAGGGTTGTAGCTTGTTGAACACCCAATGGGACACAGTATTCTCAGTACACCCAATCTCTTGTGCTAGCCATTTGCGTGATACTTGCTTTTCTGCTAATACTGATTTTATCCTGCTTACAACCATCATCTGTTGATCTGATTTCTAAGAGAGTAGACCTATACAAAGGTACAATATTAAAGCCAGACACCGAAGAAAACCAAAGCCTCTATACAAGAGCAGATAAAGCCATTCTACTTCATCTGCTTTTACAGGGAATTACGTACCTTTCCTGAGTAAAAAAGATGGTTCTTTGTATTTACGCAAAACAGCAAAAGCAAAAGTGTTTCGCTCGCTTCTTAACCACACTCTCTTGGACCCCCCATTCATCATTAAGCATTAGCAACCAACGGATTAGTCGCACACATTTTAATCGAATGCGAAGATCCACGACTTCCGCACCTCAAAGACATCGGGATCGACTTCCTCGAGAAGACAGAAGTTCCACTCCACATCCCTAAACACCCAAGCAGGAGGTTTTCATCAAGCAGCTCATGGATCTTACGCACGTAGGAGACGCCACGCGACCTGACCTAGTCCTGTCAGCCTGCCCTAGTCATTAGGTCGAATAGGGGGTAATAGGTCTAATACTCACCTCCGAACATCTCCCTAAAGGGAGGGCATAGGACACCCCGTGAGAGGTAGACTGCCACTAGAGCCTACCCTCCTGCCTCCTCTACCCTACTCTCCCCCTATATACCATATCATCACCGACTAGCCTATCCTACCATCATCGACTACCCCCCTACTAGCCCTACCTGCCTACGACATATGTCTATCCCTGCTCCGCTACCCTGCTCTCCCCCTATATACCATATCATCGCCGACTAGCCTGTCCTACCATCGCCGACTAGGCTCCCCCCTACTAGCCCTACCTGCCTACCACTATACCACACCTGTACCTAGCTCTATATATGAGCTACCCTATACATACTAGCCCCATACCTAGCTATACTGGACTACCCCCACCTAGCTACACCTTGGGTAGGACTTCGCAGACTACCTTATTAGACCTATTGCACCTATTAGACCTATTGGACTTATCCCCTACCCCCCCCTATCATACCTAGGCTCTCACCACTAGCCTCATCACGCGCATTCCGAGAGGGCTAGAACACTACATATAATGGACGCTTAGATGGACTAGTAAAGAACGCCTCCGTCACCTATGTAAGGTGACGGAGGCGTTCTTTATAGGAGCGCAATTGCGCTCTCGGTATGATCGTTTTGACCCTCTCGGAATGCCAGATACAGAGGTGGTTAGAGAGGGGCTCCAGAATGTGTCTATGACGGGACGGAGCGAGCAGGTAGGAGAGAGGATAGACTAGACGGAAAGAGCCATGGGGAGAGGGCTAGCGGCGGGAGTGGAAGAAACGCTGCATGAGCTCTCGGGCTTCGGCTTCGAGAAGCCCCCGATCAAGACGTACCCCTCGGGGAAAGAGCTTCGGAGCATGGAGCGCATAGCCAAACTTAGGCTCACTCGCTCCATAAACAATACGCTCTACCCGAGACCAAAAGAGTGCACCTGCACACATCGTACAGGGCTCTATCGTCACGTAGAGCGTACAGCCCTGGAGGTACTTCCCTCCGAGGGCTTCGGTGGCAGAGGTGATGGCTAGGAGCTCGGCATGAGCTGTGGGGTCAGAGAGTCGCTCCACACTATTGTGAGCACGGGCGATCACTCGCCCCCCGCAGACAACGACAGCACCGATGGGGATCTCTCCCTCGTGGAAGGCTTGCTCTGCCTCCTCCAGTGCTAGGCGCATATAGCGCTCATCCTCGGGTGTATAGGTCATGGTCTGCACATCTCATCCTCGCCGAAGAGCATCGGAGCATTGCGCTCGTGCTCACGCAGTACCTCGGACATGATCACAGAGCGGATCCAGCTGGAGCGGTTGGCGATGTGATGCTGGGCACAATGATCGAGGATTGCCTTGTACTCCCTATCGTTGAGCAGGACATTCAGGCTATGCGTCCGCCGAGAGGTGGGGAGAGGTGTACGACGCTTCTTGGCCATGAGGGGAAAGACAAACTAATGGAGCGAGAGAAGAATGAGCAAAGAGCGAGGAAGACCGCTAAGGGAAGTGGAGATCGGGACTGCGAGCAGTGGAGGGTAAGAGAGCGAAGTAGCGCTGTGGTGGGTAGCTAGGCTGAGGGAGGCAGAGCCAGCCCACAGACTGGAGAACTAGAGCCTCCCTGAGACTAGGCAGGGACGATGACCTGCAGAGCCTTGGGGTGCAAGCTCACCCGAATGGTCGTGCCGAGCTCGAGGGGTTCACCATCGACGTGCACAGGCCCCGGGTGTGTACGCTGGATACAGACCTGTGTCGTCTGCTGCGTACTATAGTACTTGTTGCCCCCCAATCGCCGACGCATCAGATCCCCGAGGACTATAGGAGCCTCTAGGGGACTGAAGGGGCGGATAAGGGCTAGGTCGAGTAAGCCATCGGAGAGGTCTGCTTCGGGAGCAATATAGGCATTGTTGCCATACTGCGAAGCATTGGCCACGACGAGGACAAAGGCTTCGGTCTCTAGGGTCTCCTCCCCTTCGCCTAGCGTCACTCGATAGGTGTCGGGGACGAAGTGAGTGTACTCCTTGATCATCGTCTGTAGGTAGGTCACGGGGCCTCTAGTGTCCGCCTCGGCGAACTGCTTGCTGACAGCTGCGTCGAAGCCCAGACCACAGGTACAGAAGAATGGAATACCCTCCACCTCACAGCAGTCGATCAAGAGGCGACGACCAGAGACAAGGGTAGCAATGGCCTTCTCGGCTGACATAGATAGGCCGATGGCTCGTGCTAGTCCATTACCCGACCCCTTAGGGATAATGCCTAGGGCGGTATCGGTGTGACTGAGGGCACGTGCGACCTCGTTCACTGTACCATCACCACCTACGGCTATGACGTGATCATAGCCCTCGCTAGCTGCTCGACGAGCGAGCTCGTAGCCATGTCCAGCCTCCTTGGTGTAGGTGAGGAAGAGCTCATAGGGGAGGTCGGAGTAGGCACGTCCGAGGAGCTCGGGCAGGCTCTTCTTGGAGCCTGTACCCGAGATAGGGTTGATGATGGCCAGTGCCTTCTTCATCGTACGGGGTAGGAGGCTAGGCGTTGGCTTGCGAGTTCCTCGTACTTAGTGCCGGGGCGGCCATAGTTGCAGAAGGGAAGGATGCTGATGCCTCCCCGTGGGGTGAAGTCCCCAAGGACCTCGATGTAGCGAGGGTTCATCAGCTCGATGAGATCCTTCATGATGATATTCACACAGTCCTCGTGGAAGGCACCGTGATTGCGGAAGCTGAAGAGGTAGAGCTTGAGGCTCTTGCTCTCGACCATCTTCACATCAGGGATGTAGCTGATGTGTATGGTCGCATAGTCGGGCTGTCCGGTGATGGGGCAGAGGCTGGTGAACTCAGGGCAGTGGAAGCGCACCCAGTAGTCATTGCCCTGATGCTTGTTGGTGAAGGCCTCGAGCACCTCGGGGGCATAGTCCTGCCGGTACTCGGTCTTGCGCCCGAGGATGGAGAGTTCGTTCTCGCCGTCTCTGATACTTGCCATAGTGATCTAAATAGGTCTAGGGAGGTGATTAGTAAGCACGGGCGAAGAGGACACGTTGGGCAGAGGGCTTTCCGGTAACCATACACTTGCCCGGGGTCTTGTCGCCGAGGAGAGGGATACAGCGGATGGTGGCCTTGGTCTCTGCCTTGATCTTCTCCTCCGTCTCGGGCGTACCATCCCAGTGGGCGAGGATGAAGCCACCCTCCTCGATCTTCTCCTTGAACTCCTCGTAGCTGTCTACCGTGATCGTATGCTGCTCTCTATAGTCGAGCGCCTTCTGGTAGATATTGGCTTGGATGTCCTCCAGGAGCTGAGCGACGTGGTCTGCGATCCCTTCGTAGGGGAGGGTCTCCTTGGTGAGGGTATCACGGCGGGCGACCTCGATCGTACCCTGCTCCATGTCACGTCCACCGAGGGCTAGACGTACGGGTACGCCCTTGAGTTCATACTCGGAGAACTTCCATCCGGGCTTTTTATTATCGGCATCGTCGTAGCGCACGCTGATTCCACGACTCTTCAGCTCACTGAGCAGAGGCTGGATATAGCGGGTGATCTCATCACGCTGCTCTAGGCTCTTGTAGATGGGGATAATGACGACCTGATAGGGAGCGAGCTTCGGAGGCAGGACTAGACCGTTATCATCCGAGTGGCTCATGATGAGCGCGCCCATGAGGCGGGTAGATACCCCCCAGGAGGTAGCCCAGACGAGCTCCTGCTGTCCCTCCTTGTTGGTGAAGGTGACATCAAAGGCCTTGGCAAAGTTCTGCCCGAGGAAGTGTGACGTCCCACTCTGTAATGCCTTGCCATCCTGCATCAGCGCCTCGATAGTATAGGTCTCTACGGCACCAGCGAAGCGCTCGTTGGCGCTCTTCACCCCGACGTGCACGGGTACCGCCATATAGTTGCGGGCGAAGTCCGCATAGACATTCACCATACGCATCGCTTCCTCCTCAGCCTCGGCCTGCGTAGCATGTGCCGTATGCCCCTCCTGCCAGAGGAACTCTGCTGTGCGTAGGAAGAGACGGGTACGCATCTCCCAGCGTACGACGTTCGCCCACTGATTACATAGGATAGGGAGGTCACGCCAGGACTGGATCCAGCCCTTGTACGTATTCCAGATGATGGTCTCCGAGGTAGGACGCACGATGAGCTCCTCCTCTAGGCGAGCCTCGGGATCGACGACGACACCCCCATCGGGGCTCGTCTTCAGACGGTAGTGGGTCACGACAGCGCACTCCTTGGCGAAGCCCTCGACGTGGTCGGCTTCACGGCTTAGGAAGCTCTTCGGGATAAAGAGTGGGAAGTAAGCGTTAGAGTGCCCCGTCTCCTTAAACATATCATCCAGCTGACGCTGCATCTTCTCCCATATAGCATAGCCATAGGGCTTGATGACCATACAGCCACGCACCGCTGAGCTCTCGGCTAGATCAGCCTTAATCACTAGGTCTTGATACCACTGCGAGTAGTCCACACTGCGAGGGGTAAGCTCCTTGAGTTCCTTTGCCATTATTGTCTTAGATGTCTTATCTATATTACTTTGAGGCACAAAGGTACAAAAAGCCTTAGAAAGCCCCTTAGGGTACTACTGCTACCTCGGGGCCGACGCATGATCTTGCTCGCACACTCCTACCTTTGGATCTTCGGGGGTATTCATATCCCAGGGAGCCTTAGCCTATCACTAAAGATCCTAGGCATTATCCCCAAGGAATAGACATACAAGCGAGCCCTACAGAGGAGATACTTAGAGCGCACTTGTGTACACGCGTGTATACAGTTGTGTACACGTGGGTATACAGTTGTGTACACACGTGTATACTCATCCCTCCTCGGTAGGAGGTATACGCTGGGGATCTCTACACCTAGGACACAGATACTTCTATCTTCTATCTTCGGCGTATGCTCCTTGACGACCTTGCTCTCGCACTATGGTGATTTCATGCGTCAGCCCTGTACCTCTGCTACCTGTCCCCTAGAGTCTCCCCCTTCCCTCCGAGGCTTCCCCGACCAACCATCCAGAGCCATCCCCACCTCCCGTGTCAATCGTCCTCAATAGACAGCATAATGCGATCCTTAGACACGTAAGAGCGCTAAGGGTAGGAGAAAAAAGACTAATTTAGTGGCGCATTAATAGAAAGATTGTTGCATGAAGATTAAATCATTTGTGTTGGTGCTCTTGCTCCTCCTCTCAGGGGTGGATACGTGGGCACAGACACTACAAGTCGCGGGCAAGGTCACCGGTGTACGGAAAGAAGCCCTCGCAGGAGTGCAAGTAACGATCCAAGGTACAAGCCGAGGAACCAAAACAACAGACCAAGGGCTATACATCATCGAGCTAAACGAAGGACAAGCACTAGAGTTCACCCTTCGTGGCTACAGCCGTCGCATCGTCGTGCCCACGGGGCGTACACTAGACGTACAGATGAGCCTAGACAGCCTCTCCCAGACCAGTCCTACGGACTCCACCACCACAGCCTCCAGCGAGGAGATGACCCTCTCTACCGGCTCACGTGGAGCGACCTCCATCCTAGGAAGTGCCAAGCCCCTCTGGGTACTCAATGGTGTGATCTTAGGTAGTGACTATGGTAGCATCGAAGACTTCATCGGAGCCAATGCCAAGCAGGTAGTCGCCGCCAAGGTCCCCGGGCTAAGCATCGACAATATCGAGCGTGTACGCATCTTGACGAGCTCCACAGAGACCTCCGCCTATGGCCCGAGAGGTATAGCAGGGGTCATCGAGATCACCTCCAAGCAAGGCTCGGGAGGCTCCCAGTCACTCAACTACTCTGGTGAGTTCACTTGGCGCCCGACCCCGTCCTACAACAATATCAATATCATGAACTCACAGCAGCACGTATCCCTCATACAGGATATGGTAGATGCTGGACTATTCCCTATCCATGAGATGGGGACGAAGAAGGATCTAGGGCTTATCGGGCAGATGTACGAGCTCTTCGGAAAGACCGATGCCTCGGGTAACCCACTACTGACGAATGATGCCGCCTCTCGTGCTGCATTCCTTCGGGCTGCTGAGCGTAGGAACACCAATTGGTTTAAGGAGCTATATCAAAACTCGATCATACACCAGCACACCCTAAGCTTCAACGGAGGTACAAGCAAGACAAACTTCTTCGCCTCACTGACGGCTCGTGTAGACCCAGGATGGACGATCGCCGATAAGGCCAATACCTACTCGGGGAATATCTCCGCCGACTACCGCCTCCTACAGAACGTACGTGTCGGGCTAAAGCTCATCGGGGAATACGCTACGAGTGAAGAGTCTGGTGAGTCTCCTATCAAGTACGCTGCCACCACCAGCCGAGCCCTGTCCCCCCGAGACTACTATACACAGGACTACGTACCCTTCAACATCTTCGAGGAGCTACGTGCCAACCGCAAGAACAAGACACAGCAATATCTTTCTATTCAAGGCTCGATCGTATGGGACGTGATGAAGCAACTCAAGGCTTCCTTCGTCACCGACCTGAAGTACACGAATACCGTCACCTTCACGGACAATACCGAGCAGTCCATACTTGCCCGCTCCATGCGAGCCATGCAGTCCACCTACATACGCAACAACAATAAGAATCTCTACACCGACCCTGACAATCCATTTGCTCTCCCGATGTCCATCCTCCCCGAGGGAGGTATCAGGGAGAACAAGCTCCGACAACGCTTCCTGACGAGCTACAAGTTCAACCTTGACTTCCACGAGACCTTTGGCCGTCATCAGCTACGAGCACTAGGGGAGATCGGGGTGGACGTTGGCTCTACGGAGACGAATACGAACCTCAACTACGGTGTACTCTTCGACCTCGGAAGACAGGCCTACTTTATCCCCGAAGCCTTCAAGAGGCTCTACGAGAAGGGGAGCAACTACTACACCATACAGAATGGCGTAGACAACAACGTGGACTTCCTCACGCAGGTCTCTTATAGCTACGACGAGCGCTACTCGCTGGTCGGTCTACTTCGCTTCGATGCCAGCAACAAGTTTGGCCCTTCACGCTACATCCGTTGGCTCCCTACGTGGAATGTAGAGCTCGGGTGGGCTGTCCACAAGGAGTACTTCTTCCCTCGCCTACGTCCCCTCTCCTCCCTCTCCCTCAAGGTCTCCTATGGTCTAGTGGCGGATAACCCATCAGTCTCCAACTCCCTAGAGCGTATCTACTCCGACATCCCCTGGCGCCCCAACTCCAAGGAGATAGGGCTAACGATCAAGAGCCTTGCCAATCACGGCTTGACCTATGAGAAGACTCGTACGCTGAGCTTCGTAGCATCAGCCTCGGCATTTAAGAACCGCATCTCCGCCACGGTAGACTGGTACACCCGTCGCAGCTATGACCTCGTAGGCCCTATCTATACACAGGGTGTCGGGGGTGAGGTAGACAAGCGTGGTAACGTAGCGGAGCTTAGCTCCTCGGGTCTACAGCTCCAGCTCATGTCCACCAACATCCGTACTAAGACCTTCACCTGGCAGACGGGCTTCTCCTACCTACATAAGACTAATCGTATCACCAAGCTGCTCTCTAGCCCCACGGTGAAGACGATGACGGATATCTCGGGCTTCTCCTATCAGGGCTACCCACTCTCCTCTGTCTTCTCTATTCCCTTCCTAGGGCTGACGGACAAGGGGATGCCCCGCTTCCTCAACGATCGTGGTGCGGAGACCCTCGGAGACTTCAACTTCCAGAGCACCGATGTTAGTTCGCTACGTTATAGTGGGACGCTGGTACCGACCGACCTCGGCTCCCTCACCAACATCCTCCGCTATGGCAAGCTAGCCCTATCGATCAACCTCAGCTACCAGTTCGGAGCTGTCACGCGTAGACGTTATATCACACCGATGGATGATATCCGAGCTCTACCCCGTGACCTCGTCGATCGTTGGGTGCGTCCCGGTGATGAGGCAAAGACGAATATTCCTCGCATCCCCAGTAACTACGCTTACCAAGAATACGGGCGAGACAATATCACCAATGCCTATACTGCCTACAACATCTCAGACGCACGAACAGCCAAGACGGACTTCGTGCGCCTCAAGGAGGTTTCCCTCGAATACACCTTCGCACGGCAGTTCCTCCGCCGCACACCTGTGCGTAATCTCTCTCTAAAGCTTCAGGCGCAGAACCTCATGCTCCTCTACTCCGACAGCCGTCTACGTGGCGACGACCCCGAGTATATGTATCTATCGTCGATGGTACCGCCTAAGCAACTGATCTTGACCCTTCGTGTCGGGCTCTAATCCTCACCCATAGAAGGCTATCCCCTATGAACAAGTATAAAGCACTTGCCCTCATCATCGCCCTCATCCTACCTGCGGCCTTTACCTCTTGTAATAGTCTGCTAGACGAGCAACCCGATGATCGCATCACGGTGAACTCCCCCGAACTCATCCGAAGACTCCTCATCAACGCTTACCCGACAGCTACTCCGACCTTGGTCTCAGAGCTCTCGAGCGACAATATAGATGACTACGGGACGGATAACCCGAATTATACCAACTTCCAGCTGGGCTTCGCCTACTGGGATGATACGCCCGAGTACAATACGGCAGACGGACTACGTGCCATCTGGCAGGCGCACTACAACGCGATTGCCCATGCTAATAAGGCTCTGGAGGTCATAGATCAGCTGGGCAATACCTCTGCCCTAGCCCCTCATCGAGGTGAAGCGCTGCTCTGTCGGGCTTACTCCCACTTCGTGCTTGTCAATGTCTTCGGCAAGCACTACAACGCTCAGTCCAGCTCCACCGACCTTGGTGTGCCTTACATGACCAAGCCTGAGACGGAGCTTGACCCAAGGTACACCCGCAACACCGTCTCCGAGGTCTACGCTGCCATCGCCCGGGATCTACAGGAGGGGCTACCCCTGATCGCCGACAGCTACTACAGCGAACCTATCTATCACTTCAATAAGAGTGCGGCGTATGCCTTTGCAGCTCGCTTCTACCTCTATCACGAGGAATGGGATAAAGCCATCGCTGCGGCAGACATCGCACTCACGGGCAAGAGCCCTCGTGACTGGTCAGAGTTCCAGAACGCATCCGTCGTCGGGGCAAAGACAGAAGATGCCTATGCCAAGCTATACAGCCGTACCACTACGAGTGCCAACTTCCTCCTGCTCCCTGTCACCTCTGGTATCCGCAGCTTCTTCTCGAATGCTCGTGAGCGACGCTTCTCGCACTGCCACCGAGCTGCTGCCGAGACCATCCTAGCGGCTAACATTTGGTCGAAGACCACGAGCCCTCAGAACGACTACTGGCAGGAGCCCTTCATCTCCCCCGTGTATAACTTCCGAGACATCATCAATCAGTCCAAGTACCCCACCTACACGAGCAATGCTAACAACACGATCGTTGTGCCTTTCTCCTACGAAGAGACCCTGCTCGTCCGTGCCGAGGCTAAGGTGCTAAATGGGGACAATGCTGGGGCTATCCAGGATCTAAATGCCTGGACATCTGCCTACCTGAAGGTGAGTGATAAGACCTTTACGGAGACTCAGATCGTCGATTTCTACAAAGCCGTAGCCTACAGTACGGCAGACGCACCGACGATCAAGAAGACCCTTCACCCCCGCTTCGCACTCTCTGGGGGAGAGACCCAGGAGATGATCCTGCATCATACCCTGCAGTGTCGCCGTATAGCTACGCTGCACGAGGGCTTGCGCTGGATAGACATCAAGCGTTATGGCATCGAGGTACCTCGCTATGTACATGACGCCCGCAATAGGGACAACGTCTCGGTCGTAAAGACCCTCACCAGCTGGGACGATCATACGGCACTGGAGATCCCTCAGAATGCCATATCCAAAGGCATGAAGCCCAATCGTCCCTAAGCCCCGCCACCCCACTCATCCACGGCTCCGACGAGCGAGCCCCACATCCCCTACCAAGATACAGATATGAATAGCATCCCCCGTAGGCTTCGCCAGCTATCCCTGATCGCTCTGGCTAGCCTTGCCCTCTCGGCCTGCAAGGGTGCCGACAGCGACCTCTCCAAGGAGAGCGTCGTACGTACCCCAGAGCACCAGTCCGAGCTGGATAAGTATATCGAGGAACAGTTCTCCCGCCCTTACAATATAGAGGTACTCTACCGCTATCGGGAGTACGAGATAGGTCGTGGGTGGGTCACCTCACCGGCACGAGCGGAGAATAGCCTGCAGTTCGTCAATGTCCTGCGCTACCTTTTCCTCGAGCCCTATGTCGAGACCACGAGCAAGGCCTTCGTCAGGCAGTTCTCCCCCCAGGCCCTCATCCTCACGGGCTACTATGGGTACAATCCCCCGCCTAGCAACACCTACACACTAGCATCAACGATCAACGGGATCAAGATCGTCTTCATGGACATCAACCATCTTGACTTCCCCACCCTAAAGGCACTCTATGCCGAGCGGGAAGCCCTACAAGGCAAGACCGATGCCACCAGCGTCGCCCGATACAACGAACTGGATGCGCAGATCAAGAAGACCAACCAGTCCTACATCACCACCCTGCGCACCTCCTACCTGCGTACGATCTATCATGAGTCTGCCCATACCTTCCACCAGAGGGTAGAGCCTACCACAGACTTCGATAAGATCACTTCGCTAGACTATAAGGGGGGTACGTGGACGACTTGGTGGACACGCAACGGCAAACGTTCCATCCAATACGGCTTCATCAGCAACTATGCTAGCCAGGAGCCTCACGAGGACTTCGCCGAGCTCTTCGCCCACTATATCATCCTTACCCCCGAGGAGTGGGAAGCGAAGATGCAGGAGGCGGATGTGACACCCTCGGGAGCTAGCTCCTCGGGGAAAGTGCTCATCGAACGCAAGCTCGCCATCATCAAGGAATACATGACACGGCAGTGGGGGTTAGACATGGATCTGCTGCGGAGTAATGTCCAGAAGCGGTACCCCGAGTTTGCCCGCCAAGACTTCACCATCATCCACTAAGCCCTATTGACCTATGAAGAGATACTACATGAGCCTCCTCGTGGGGCTCGCCCTCACCTCTAGCCTGATGCCGTCCTGCTCCTCGGCCGACAAGCTCAGCGACCTCGGCGAAGCATCCCAACGTACACGTGAGGTGCTACGTGAGTACACCGACCGCCTAGAGGGCAACAAGGGTTACTGGCTCCTCACCTACTGGCCAGACAGCCGTCTGCGCTATGGGGGCTACAACTTCTTCGTCCACTTCGAGGGGGGGAAGGTCACCGGACTTACCGAGCTACACCCCACGGCGGTGACCTCGCTCTATGACGTCACGACGATAGACCAACCCACACTATGCTTCTCCACCTTCAACGATGCCTTGCTACATTTCAGTAAGTCGTCGGAGTACTTCCGCTCCGCCCGAGGTGGTGACTTTGAGCTCCTGCTGAAAGAGATAAAGGGCGACACCATCCTCCTAGAGGGACGTAAGCAGGGCACACGGATGACCCTCGTGCCCTTCGCCTCGGATCCTGCGACAGAGATCACGGCTATCCAGCGGGTCTCTAGCCTTCTTCGCACAGCGGGACTTACCTCGGTAACGATAGGTACGGCAGGCACGGTAGGCCTTCGCCTGCATCCGGGCTACCGCCAGCTGGAGTTCACGCCAGAGGGAGGGACGACAGTACGTGCACCCTTCGTCTACACCTCCCGAGGCCTTCGCTTCTATCAGCCCGTGACCCTAGGGGGTGTTACCCTCAGTGAGCTCGTGCTAAGTAGCGATGATACCCAGCTACAGAGTCCCGATGGAAGTATCCAGACGACCATAGTAAACCCTCCCCTAGACTTCGCCACGAAGACCTTCGTCTATTACGCAGAGACGGGCTTCGTGTCCCCCAAGATGCTCCAGCACCTTACCCGTGCCAAGAATGCCCTGACACGCACAGGACGTGGCACACTGCAGACCACAGGCTACTGGGGAGCTTTCACCGCTGCCGACCTCGGGGTGAACCTCAGAGGTAACGACAGCCACAACACTATGGTCATGACCTCGGGCATCATGACGACCCAAGGGTACTACAATAGAGCCAGCTACGAAGTAGACTTCGTCGGTGTAGGGGCAGACCCGACACAGGTGGATATCCTACTGAGGGATGGTAACGACTCCTCGGGCTGGTACTTCTACAGCGCCATCATGCCTATCGTCGAGGGGCCTCGCTCTAAGGCTCCCTACACCATCACCGCCTACACCGATGACGGTGGCGCCACCTACTATTACTACCTACAGAGTACGACAGACGCAGACTACTGGCTCTACCTCTATCCCTACTCTGCTTAAGCTCAGCCGATAGATCCGAGCAAAAGGTTAGCCCCCTTCATCCGATACGTGTCGGATGAAGGGGGCTAACCTTTTGCAGAGGTAGTCTCGCTGCTACTTCTTCACTTCACTCAGCAAGACCTCTACGGCTCGCTCGAGCTGTGTGTCGTGTCCCTGCAGTACCTTGCGTGGCTCTAGTGGCACAACGACGTCTGGGATCATCTCGGTATTCTCCAGATACTTGCCATCGGCAGTCAGATAGCCTACGGCTGGGATCCCATAGTAGAGAGCTGGGTCAAGGAGCGTATCCCAATTGACGCTCGTCATCGTGCCTGGTACGGGCATCCCTACGACCTTCCCTATGCCCTGGTGCTGATAGACCCAAGGCGAACCATGGGCATTGCTATAGTCGGCTTCGCAGGTGACCATTACGGAGGGATGGTTCCATCGTCTGCTGGGCATCTCACAGTAGTCCTTACCACGGACGACCTGCTGGAGATACTTCTTGCCCGAGAAGAACACCTCGATATCCTCATGGAGTCTTCCCCCACCATTATAACGGATGTCTATGACGATCCCCTTCTTACCATAATACTTACCCAAGACATCGGAATAGACGTTACGGAAGCTGGGGTCTCCCATCGAAGGGATATGGACATAGCCTAGACGTCCACCCGAGAGGCGCTCGACCTCGCTAGCACGCTGACGGGTCCAACGCTTGTAGAGGAGCGAGGAGAGCGCACCCTGAGAGATGGGGCGAATGACTTCCTCGATGGTCTCTCCCCCTGCCGTACGGAACGTGACAAGGACACGCTTGCCTACCTTGTCATTGAGCAGAGGGAAGTAGTCTTGCCCTTCCTTGATCGGCGTGCCATCGATCGCCGTGATGAGCGTACCAGCTCGGAGCTTGCTCCAGGAGACGTCGAAGGGGCCTCCCGCTACGACCTCATCCACACGTAGCCCATCCCCTCGGCTGGGCGAGGAAAGGAAGAGACCTAGCTCTGCCGTGGGGAAGGCAGAGCCCGATGCCCGATAGCGTCCACCTGTGTGCGAGACATTCAGCTCGCCAAGTAGCTCGCTAAGCATCTCGGCAAAGTCTTGGCTCGTGGTGATGTGGGGGAGGAACTGGCGGTAGTGCTTCGTCAGTTGTGCCCAGTCCACACCATGCATATCTGTACGGTAGAAGCGAGCCGCCTCCTCACGTACGACTTCCTCGTACATCACCTCACGCTCCTTAACGCGGTCGATGGAGCGAGAGCCCGAGATCGTGATCGCCTTCAGTGCGTCGTTCTTCGGGTCGAGCTTCTGGGGACTGCTGCCGAGGATGAAGAGCGTCTTACCCTCCTTGTCCTTGTCAAAGAAGGGAGAGCTTAGGTCGAGCTTCTTCTGTAGCTGGGTCTTGTGCTTGAGGAGATCATGCACCCAAAGGTCATAGCCCCCTTCGTGGGAAGCAAAGTAATAGAGCTTCTTCCCGTCGGGAGAGAGAATAGCGTCTGCGAGCGAAGAGGAATTAGGAGTGAGGCGGACAATGCGATCCTCTATCCCCTCTAGCTCGAACTGGATAGGCTCGGGCTTGGCCTTAGTGGTCTTGGTAGAGTCGGTCTTAGCCTTCGCCTTGGCCTGCTTCTCTGCTTCGTCCAGGAGCTCACGCTCCTCATCGGTCATGCGGTAGCGTTCGTACCCCTTGCGGGTGAGGAAGACAATCATCACGTCATTCTCCGAGCCCCATGAGGCGTGGTTGCGCATCCCATAGCGGTCGGTCATATAGGTAAGTGCCTTGCCATCCTGCGACCAACGTGGGGAGGTGTTGAAGTAGCCGCTATTGGTGATATTGAAGACAGGCTTCCCTCCCTCTGCGCTCACAATCCCTATATCACTATAGGGGGCATGTGCCCGAGCGACATACTGCAGGGCGAACCAATGTCCATCGGGAGACCAAGTGTAGTCTATGCCTCCCGAGCGTTCGTGCTGCTGGGAACCATCGGTGATGGTGCGTAGCTGCTTCGTCTGTAGGTTATAGACCATCAGCTTAGAGCGATCCAGCACAAAGGCGAGCTCCTTGCCATCGGGAGAGAACTGAGGGTACATCTTCTCCCCCTTCACCCCGAGGGAGAGCTTCTCCTCGATAATATTCGTTGCATTGGGGAAGTTGGGATCCTCACTACGTCCGATGCGTGCCCGATAGAGTTCCCAAGAGCCCTCCTTCGTAGAGGCATAGACCAGTGTGCGGTTATCCGCACCGAAGGTCATCCCACGGCCAGTGAACGACCCGTGAGTCACCTGCTTCGTCGTGCTATGGTCTGCCGAAGTGACGAATATATCTCCACGTGAGAGGAAGGCGATCTGCTTCCCATCGGGTGAGACCGCCGAGGAGCCTAGGGAGCGAGACATAGAGAGGTGGAGCTGCTCGTCACTCTCCCTATCCTTCGAGATACGCACAGAGATGCGTTGGGGTTCCTTGCCTGGGGTCAGGGTGTATAGCTCACCAGCGTAGCCGAAGGCTAGTAGCCCCCCCTTCGACACGGATAGGAAACGTACGGGGTCACCTTTGAGGCGAGTCAGAGCCTTGGCCTCGGTGCTTCCTGCCGAGAGGTCTCCCTCATAGACATTCATCGAGCCTCCGCCTCGCTCACTGAGGAAGTAGAGCTTCTTCCCATCTGGAGCATAGAGTGGGTTGCGATCCTCCGCAGGGTGCTGTAGGACGTAGCGGTAGGTCTTCTTGTCCAGATCATACTCCACGAGGTCACGAGCCACAGAGGAGGTATGGTGCTTACGCCATTCGTTCTCGAAGCCCTTGATGTCCTGATAGAGGATGCGCCGACCATCCGCACTCATGCTGATCGCCTCTGCGGGCGTGGCGAGTAGGAGCTCGGGGCGTGCCCCTCCTCGGACGGATACCCGATAGACCTCAGTCAAGATAGAGGTAGGGAAGAGGGCGGAGTGGGCAGGATCCTGGATATGCGCCTTGAAAAGCACATGGGCGCCATCTGGTGTGAAGGCATAGGGGATCTCCGTACCCGAATGGGTCGTCAGCTGGCGAGCTTCTCCCCCGGTGGCAGAGATGATGTAGATGTTCGTCCCGCTGTTATTTCGGTCACTCGTGAAGGCGATCTGCTTCCCGTCAGGCGACCAGACGGGGTGGCACTCATAGGCACTACCCGAGGTGAGGCGCTGGGCATCGCCCCCAGAGGTGGGGACGGTGTAGAGGTCACCCTGATAGGTAAAGGCAACCTTCGTCCCATCGGGCGAGATCGCAGGGTAGCGAAGCCAAAGGGGACGCTCCTCTCGGGCTAGGCTCACGAGCGAGACCGAGCAGAGGAGCGTAAGGGTGAAGAGGGTCTTTCGTACCATAGTATGATGTATGATTTAGTTGGGGTCTAGGGAAGGGGGAGCCCTTAGTGCGCCTCGAGCCAGTTGGCACCGTGCCCGATACTAACCTCGAGGGGTACACGTAGGTCGGGATAGACGGACTCCATCACCTCACGTACGAGGGAGGTCATCTCGGGAAGCTCGGAGAGGGGGACGTTGAAGTTCAGTTCGTCATGTACCTGCAGGATCATCCTACTGCGAAGGCCTCGCTCACGGATGGCCTGCTCTAGGCGAATCATCGCTATCTTGATGAGGTCGGCAGCGGAGCCTTGTAGAGGAGCGTTGATAGCATTTCGCTCCGCATAGCCACGTACCACTGCGTTGGCACTATTGATGTCGGGTAGGAGACGGCGACGGCCGAGGAGGGTCGTCACATAGCCTCGCTTCTTAGCCTCCTCGACTACCTCGGCCATATAGCGTGCTACACCTGGGTAGGAGGCGAAGTAGCCATCAATCAGCTCCTTGGCCTCTCGCCGTGGGATGGAGAGACGTTCGCTCAGCCCAAAGGCAGAGATGCCGTAGATGATCCCGAAGTTGGCTGTCTTAGCCCTTCGGCGCATATCTGCCGACACCTCGCCGTGGCTCAGGCCGTAGATCTTGGCAGCTGTCGCCTGATGCACGTCTTGCCCCGAACGGAAGGCCTCGATCAGTGCTGGGTCTTCGCTGAAGTGCGCCATCAGGCGAAGCTCGATCTGCGAATAGTCGGCACTGAGGAACGTACAGCCCTCCTCGGGGACGAAGGCCTCACGGATGGCTCGTCCCTCTGGGGTACGTATGGGGATATTCTGGATGTTGGGATTACTGCTGGAGAGGCGGCCCGTAGCTGCAATGGTTTGGTTAAAGGTCGTGTGGATCTTCCCATCTGGGTAGACCAGCTCGGGGAGCGCCTCTACGTAGGTGCTGAGGAGCTTCTTCACTCCTCGGTAGTCGAGGATCTTCTCCACCACAGGATGCTTGTCTCGGAGCTTCTCCAGCACCTCTTCGCTCGTGGTATAGCCTCCTGTCTTTGTCTTCTTGGCCTTCTCTACGATCTGCAGTTCGTCGAAGAGGGCTTCGCCTACCTGCCGACTGCTATTGACATTGATGCTATGCCCGAGCAGGAGACTGATCTCACCCTCGAGACGAGCCAGCTCCCCTTGTAGCTCACCTGCCTGACGGCCGAGGCACGACTTGTCTAGCCTTACCCCCTCTCGCTCCATCCCTAGGAGTACCTTCACCAGAGGCATCTCCACCTCAGTGAAGAGCATCATGAGCCCAGCCTTCTCGAGTCGCTCATAGAGGTACTCGTAGAGCAGGTAGGTGATGTGCGTGTCCTCGGCTGCGTAGAACTGGAGGCGAGCGGGCTCAACCTGACGTAGATCAAACTGCCGAGGACTCTGTGGGGCGATCATCTCCTCAAAGGACATCATCTTATACCCGAGGAACTTGTCCGCCAGCTCGTCCAAGCCGTGACGCATATCGGGGTAGAGGAGATAGTGGGCGATCATGGTGTCGAAGAGAGGCCCCCCGACCTCCACACCATACGAACTAAGTACCTGTAGGTCGTACTTGAGGTTTTGCCCTACCTTGAGGGTATTTGCTTGCTGGAGGATCGGGGCAAGTTGGCCTAGTAGCTTGCAAGCCTCCTCTCTTCCCTGAGGGACATCAAGGTAATAGGTCGTCTCAGCATCGAAGGCAAAGGTAACGGCCACCAGCTCCGCCCTCAGCGCATCTACACTCGTGGTCTCGGTATCTAGGGCAAGCACCTTCGCCCCTCGTACTCGCTCTAGGAAGGCAGGGAGCGTCTCGGCACGAAGCACCTCGATCTTCATCGGGGGGATCGTCGTCGGGGATGGGGTATCAGCTTCCTCCGTCTCCTCTAGGCTGGCAAAGAGGTCATCTGGGGGAAGGGCGGGCTTAGCCTTGGCGGGGGAAGGCGACTTGCCAAGCACCCGACTCAGGAGCGTGCGAAACTCCAGCTCCTCGAAGAGACGACGTACGGCCTCCTCATCCTTCTCTGCCCTCTGATAGTCTCCTGGGGTGTAGTCCAGGGGCACATCGGTGCGGATGGTAGCCAAGTAGTACGATAGGCGAATATCGGCCTCGCCCTCTAGGAGCTTCTTACCCGTAGCCCCCTTGATCTCGCTAGCGTGTGCTAGGAGGTTCTCCACCGAGCCATATTCAGCTAGGAGTTTCTGCGCTCCCTTCTCCCCGATGCCTTTGCACCCGGGTATATTGTCCACCTTGTCCCCGAGGAGGGCAAGGTAGTCGATGACCTGCTTGGTAGAACTGAGTCCGAACTTCTCCAGTATCTCCTTCTCGCCCCACACCTCGTAGCCACCGCCCTGCATCGGGCGATACATCTTGACCTGCTCCGTGACGAGCTGGCCGTAGTCCTTGTCGGGTGTGACCATATAGACCTCTCGCCCTGCACTCGCAGCCCGATGGCTCAGTGTCCCGATGACGTCATCGGCTTCGTAGTCTGCCACCTCCACAGCGGGAATGCGGTAGGCCTCTAGGAGCTGACGGATGATGGGTACGGCGATACGTATCCCCTCGGGGGTCTCCTCTCGCTGAGCCTTGTAGTCGGGGTACTCTCTGTGGCGGAACGTCCCGCCCGCAGGGTCGAAGACCACGGCGAGCTCATCGGGCTGTTCCTTCCCCAGCAGGTCCTCCAGCATCAGCACGAAGCCAAAAATAGCACTGGTATTTCGTCCCTGGCTATCGATACGAGGGGCCTTGATGAAGGCATAGTATGCCCGATAGATCAGGGCGTAAGCATCGAGTAGGAATAGTCGCTGTGGCATGAATAGGATGGGTAATATATTATTGTGGGGATTACTCGTAGCTACAGGCAGAGATGAGACGCTCCACCCATACTCGGAAGCGAGGACAACGCTCTAGGATCGTTCCTATCCCGATAGCGTCTCGGTCGATGGTCGCCTTATGAATGGATTTATAGTTCTCAATAATGATCTGTCTAATCATAACTCACGAGTAAGTAGTCGAGGACAAAGAGTTAAACAAAGATACGAAAGCCCCTGCAGACCTCCCCTATATATAAATTTAGGGGGCAGTCAGTGCGTTGGGAAATCCAACACGCTGACTGCCCCCTTAGGTGGAGGGAGGACGCTGGGCTGCCTAGAAGCGGTAGCCGAGCGAGAGGGTGATCATCCGCCCATTACCCTGCGTATACTCCGCATCACGTGCTACGAGCTGGGACTGGATGGGGTAATAGGAGGTGTTCAGGAGGTTCTCCACCCCGAGTCCAAGGGTGAAGGCACCGAGGCGATAGTTTCCCTGGAGCGAGAGTAGGGTGATGGGCTTCACTGGGCCTTCCCCCTCCTCGTACTGGCTCACCCCGGTCGCCGGATTGGTCGTAGGGGCAAAGCGGTCACGGCTCCCCGTGTGCAGGGCGAAGAGGCGCAGGGCAAGGTCCTTGAGGGGGCGGTAGCTCACATGGGCAGTGACCTTGAGGGGCGGGATAGACTGCCCTGACATATAGCCTCGCCAGGAGCCATCGGGGAGCTGCTTGCGTCCCTCTAGGGCTGCGAAGGAGGCACCGAGGGAGAGGCGGGAGTTTAGGGTAGCCTCGGCACTCAGCTCTACCCCATAGACACGCTGTGGGGAGCGGTCTACGACCCAGAAGCCACTCTGACTCTTGAGGTCGCTCCCTAGAGCTGCGTAGGTGTAGTAGACAGCCCCCTGTAGGTCAAGTCGTGTCCCCGAGCCAAAGAGCTCCTCGAGGGGCGAGTAGAAGCCCACCTCGTAATTGTGCGTCCGCACGGGGTCGGTCTCTATCTTGGAGAGTACATCAGCCTTGGCAGCACGGAGGGTACGTCCGAGGTCATAGATAGAGAAGCCCTGAGAATAGGAGACGAAGGGCTGGAAGGCTCTCAGCGCATTGTAGGTCGCCCCGACATTGAGCGAGAGATTGCGGTAGCGTAGCGTCCCCGAGCCCACTTGTACGAGGGGGTCGGTCTTCTTGTTTCTCAGGACGGTGTAGTCGGGGACATGGACGTCGATCCAGTCATAGCGAGCACCTGCCTTGAGGGTAAGGTGGTCGTAGAGGGTTGCCTTGGTCTGCACGAAGGGGGCATAGCTCACCGAGGTCATCTTGGGCACCCAATAGCGTCCATCCACCAAAGGCTGGCTCGTCTCGTCCAGCTGTAGGTCTGCCCCATAGAGTAGGTGTAGGTTGAGGATGCTCGAGGGACTGAGGCGGGAGAGAAGCTGTGCCCGTGCTCCCCCCTGTAGCGCCTCTATCATCGCCTGTCCACTGGTCTCCTCCCAGCGGGGGCTACGTGGGTTGTGCTTGCGGTAGTCGGTCACAGCCTTGATGCCCCGACCAAAGAGCGAGACCTCTAGGTCGGTGTGGGCGAAGAGCTCACGAGAGGTCAGCTTGAGGTAGGCATTATGGTTGTAGGGGAGCCCCTCTGGGATAGCCTCCGTGGGCTGTATCCCAGGGATACCAATGCGAGGGGAGACGAGGTACTTACCCCCCGAGGCTACGAGCGGGCTCTCCTGCTGGGTGCGGAAGAAGTTGTACATCAGCTCCAGCTGCGTCCGCTCCCCGAGGCTGTAGCCGAGCTTCACGAGGGCATTGATCGAACGGGTGTCTCCGAGTCCATAGCGAGGAGAGAGATAGACGCCATCCGCTCCTATCGCTGAGCCCGTCTGCTGATAGAGCCCATCGACGAGGTAGCTCAGGCGCCCCACCTGCCCGTAGAACTGCTGAGAGAGGCGGTAGCCCGAGGTCTTCTGCGAGCGTCTGAAGTAGTCGTGATCGGTATAGCTGAGATAGGTTTGCCCCCCGATGGGACGCTGCTCACGGCTCTGCTTGGTGATGATATTGATGATCCCGCCATTGGCTCCGTTACCGAAGATGGCGGTAGCCCCCTTGATGACCTCGATACGCTCCACCGCTGCGGGGTCTATCGTCCTGAGGTCTCGGCTCGTGGCACGGAGGGGGGTAGACTGGGGGATCCCATCGATGAGCACGAGGATACTACGCCCACGCAGAGTGTTGTACCGCTCGTTCACATTGTTCCCCGTAGGGGGGACTCCTGGGACGAAGTACCCAACGATTGCCTGCATGTCGGGCAGGATCTGGCTCATCTCACGGATGTCTCGTGCCGGGATGATGGTGATGCTGGCGGCAGAGCGCTGCTTGATCTCGGGCATACGTGCCCCGACGACCACCACACTCTGGAGCTCATGCTCGGCTTCCCGTACCGGGAGCGTGTCAGGCCTCTGCGACAGGGCGATGAGGCTCTGGCTACAGAGCGTGAGGATAAGGAGTAACTTTCGATGCATTCTTATTCTTACTATTGAGTATACCTATTGACCTCATATAGGCTGGGATAGAGGGCTATCCAGCCCTCTGGAGAGGATTTGGAATGTGCAAAAGTACGTTATTTGCGAGCTCAAAGCCTCGCTCCTATTAAAAATCACTATACATAGGTAGTTCCCTCGTACGCTCCTTGCCTCAGGTTACACTCCTGGCTCCACCACCCACCCCCACCTTCTCCCCCTTCCCCTCGAGTCCACAATCCCTACAAGCCCCCCCTACTCCCCTTCGTCCCAGCCGCAGTTAGCTCCTCTCCCTCCATGAGGTTCGCAGGCCTTGTCCCCCATTGAGTAGGGGGCGGTGCAGGGTAGAGCCTTAGGGCTATTTAACCTTATCCGCTCGCCAAGAGCCTCCGAGCCCCCCCCACACAAGAAGGATGCCCTAGGAGACGCATCAGAGAGAGGGGGCAAGAGACATCACTCCGCCCCCTCTCTACTACTGAATAAAGCAACGACTAGAGACCATCATGAAGACAAGTGCATATATCTTCCCCTCGCTCCTCTCCCTAGGGCTCTGCCACATGAACCTATACTCCTCCCCCCCCCAATCCTTGGCCCCTCTCCCTCCACGATACGTCTCGTCCTCACCCCGAGGGGGCTCCCCCACGGCTACACTTTCAGGCTCAAAGCATCGGTATTATTTCTTGCACTCGGGAGCCTTAACCATCTCTCTGGGGCAGAGGAGCGTTAGCCTACTATCAGGTACTCTTACGAGAGCCCTGCAGGGGACATACCGAGAGCGATGTTGTGTACACGCTTGTACACTGTTGTGTACACGTGGGTACACAAAGGTATACACACGTGTATACTTTTCCCTCCTAGGTAGGAGGTATATATCTGGCAACCCAACACCTGGGATACAGATACTTCCACCCTGAGTATATGCTCCTCGACTACCTATCCCTAAGGCTATAAAGGGATGCCCCCCCTCTGCTCTCGGCACACCTTCGAAAGGGGATTAGTCTACATTAAAAAATCCCACCTTCGTACAATAAGGCTATTCTCTCGCTAGACTATTCTATGAATACAGCCTTCAATAGAGGCGTCGATATGGCTATCGCACCAAGTAGTATACCCGACCTAATGACACACACTACACTGGGGTATCCGTCAGCGGTCGTTGGCTCTTGCTATCCAAAGAGCATAGATCCGTTGTCTCCCGAAAAGCATCTATCTCGATGAGAGACACCTCGCCTAGCATACAGCGAGCAGATAAGGCGAGGTATGTTGCCCTCTCCTCATCTGCGGTATGAGTCGATCTGCGCCTTTTACGTCCTCGGCCACGACTCTTACTTCGGACGCTCCTCGTGGGTCTGGCTCTTGATGAGGAGCTTCCCCCACGGCCTCTCCTATAAGTGGAATATGCACAGGGCTCTGCTGGTCAAGCAATTTCTTTATACCTTTGTGCCCTAGTTAGATTAGGCTTGCTGTGATCCGATCTAGCGTCCCGAACACCTCCCATCGTGCAGGTCGAGACGTAGGAGGAAGACGAGAGCCACCCGATCAACGTTAGTACATTAGGTAGCATCGTCCCCTCAGAGGGGCAGACACTGGCTACACCATTATAGACGCTGACTACATATCATATAATAGAGCAGACGCATGAGACGTATCGCACAGAGACTCATCCCTACACTTGCCCTTGGCGTGCTCGCCCTAGTGGGCTGTAAGAGCAAGAAAGCACAGCTGGAGGACATCCAGCTCTTCAACGGACAGATTCGCACCTTCAGCCTCTCTTCAGAGGACAAGGACGCCAAGGCCGCCCTCGAGCGTGTCGTCTTCTCGATCCGCCACCAGGAGCAGGGCTTGATCACCAACCCTGATCCCCTACCCTATGCCCAGCCCCTCAAGAAGGTGACGCTGAGCATCACCCCCGTAGCCACGAGCGGTACGGTCGTGGAGGTCGCTGTCGGCACGAATGGCACCTTCGAGGAATGGAAGAAGGGTAAAGTCTATGACCTCAGCAGTGGGGTCTCTGACCTCATGGTGCGCATACGCAACAAGGAGACCAACCCCCGCCTAGGCGACGGCAACCAGTACACCTACCGTGTGCACCTGGAGAAATATGCCAATGACCCTCAGACCTTCGCCTGGAAGACCATCTCGGGTGTATCGGGTCTCCCCTCCATCTCTTCGGCTCTAGCGACACTCATCACCGTAGGGACACAGCGCTACTGCTACTATGTGACCCCAAGCGGCACCAACGACGTCCGCTACTTCGCAGGAAGCCCAACAAGCTGGACAGCAGGAAGCCTATCAGGTATCCCCTCGGGAGAGCGACTCTCATCCGTCGCTTCACTCTCGGGTACACTCTTCGCCACGACCTCGGCAGGCAAGCTTTACAGCCTATCAGGCTCTAGCTGGACAGCTGTCTCGGGTGTATCGGCGACCCGCATCCTCGGGACTCTACCCCGTGGGGAGCGTGCAGAGCGTCTAGCCCTCCTCACCCCCAAGGGCAGTGGCTATGCCTTCGCCACCTACACACCAGCAGAGGGGCTTCGCATGGGGCATGACGTCCCAGCGACCTTCCCCATTACGGGCGGTTATAGCTTCGCCGAAGGGGGAATCGACTACGTGGGCTCTAGGCTCTACCTCGTCGGGGGACGCACCGCCGACAACAAGGTCGTCACCAGCCAATGGATCACGACCAACGGCACAGACTGGGGACAGGAGGCCACCGACATCAAGCTCACCGAGACACTCATCTCGGAGAGCATCGTACAGGAGGCTGGCACCAGCCGTCTCTACCGCTTTGCCACTACGAGCTCGGGGCTCGTAGTCTACTTCTCCTCAGACAAGGGTGCACACTGGGAGACAGGGCGAGCAGTCGCTCTGGCAGGACTCACTCCTAGCGACTTCGCCTCCTCTTCGATCTTTGCCTTCCAGGGGGCAGATACGAAGAAGATCTACCTCATCCGCACCACCTCGGCAGGCGTCTCCACCCTCTACGAGGGGACGATCCGCAGAGAGGAGCACCACTAGCCTCTACGGCTCAGCCCCCCCACCCACCTCGCACTAGGACTATGCGCATCCGCCACGGGCTACGATGGTGCTGGCTCCTAGCCCTAGGGCTCACCGGAGGCTTCGAGAACCTCTGTGCCCAGGAGTACAAGTATGAGGTCGGGATCGCACTAGGCTCAGCCTACTATGTAGGAGAGGTCGGGGATCGGGGAGCCTTCGGCAGGCAGGGGGCTAGTCTCGCACTCACCCTTCGCCGTCCCCTAGGACTACGCTGGGCCTGGGCAAGCCAACTCGGCTACCGTAGGCTAAGGGGTGCACTCACCCCCACGAGCCGAGCCTTCCCCACGATCGGGGATAGGGCCTTCAGCCGAGGGATCATAGACCTCTCTCTCGGGGGCGAATATCACTTCTTCGCCTACAGCGATGGGCAGCGCTACCTAGGGACACGCTCGTGGACCCCCTATCTAGGAGCAGGTCTCGGGCTGGTGCTCGGTAGGGGCTATCCCCGCACCCTCATCGCCCCGAGCGTGTACCTCACCCTCGGGGTGAAGTATCGCCTCAGTCACCGCCTAGACCTCACCGCTAGCTGGACGCACCACCGCAGTGGTACCGACCGCCTAGAGGTCACCGGAGCAGGCTCCGCCTGGATGGCGAACCCACATAGATGGGGGGGCACCGGCCTCAAGGGGCACGACAGCTACGGCTACTGGAGCCTCGGGATCAGCTGGAGGGTAGGACGGACAAGCGGCGAAGGCTGCTACTAGAGATAATAAGTATATTTGTAGAGGGTAAAACCTCGTTAGATAGTAAACAAAGCAAAGAAAGCGTGTCAAAGACAAGGTCTGCCACAGAGGGACAAGAGGAGCAGGAGACGACCCAGCCCAGGGTCAGAGTGCCCCGCCACGTGGCTATCATCATGGATGGCAACGGACGCTGGGCACAGCAGCGTGGGCTACCACGTGCCGAGGGACATATACGAGGGCAGGATGCCCTACGTGCGACTCTGCGTGCAGCCGCTGAGCTAGGTATCGAGTATCTGACGGTCTATGCCTTCAGTACCGAGAACTGGGCACGCCCCCAGCAGGAGGTAGAGGCGCTCATGGAGCTCCTCATCTCTGCGATCCACTCCGAGACCCCCGAACTCATGAGTCAGGGTGTGCGCCTACGGGCTATCGGTGACCTCAGTCGCCTACCCGAGCGTGCCCGCCAGTCGCTCTACGAATGCATCGAGAGGACGAAGGACAATAAGCAGATCACCCTCGTGCTAGCGCTCAGCTATTCCTCCAGAGACGAGCTCACCCGAGCCACCCGCCGTATAGCAGGGGCGATCCACCGAGGCGAGCTCCAGGAGACCGACATCACCGAGGAGCTCATCACGAGCTACCTCGACACAGCTGACCTCCCCGACCCCGACCTACTCATACGTACAGGGGGCGAGGAGCGCATCAGCAACTATCTCCTCTGGCAGGCTGCCTACTCCGAGCTCTTCTTCTCGCCAGTCTACTGGCCAGACTTTGGCAAGGCTCCCCTCGAAGCCGCACTAGAGGCATACGCCTCCCGTGAGCGACGCTTCGGCAAGACAAGTGAACAGATACAACTGGAGGACTAGCCCTAGGCTACAGCCCCTCCACACCTCGACGATATAAAGACTCTATGCGCAATAGACTCCCCGCACTCCTCTTCGTGGCCTGCCTCCTCTCGGTAGGTGTCCTAGAGGCTAAGCCCCACACTACGGTTCGCTCCGTGAGCGACTCGACCACCACAGCCACTGGGCCTGTGGTGCAGTACCCAGCTGTGAACTACGAGCACCCCGTCACCAAGACCATCGCAGAGGTCAAGATCACGGGCTCCACGAGCTACGACGACTTCGTCCTCAGTAGCCTCTCGGGCCTCAACGTAGGTGATGCCGTCCAGATCCCAGGCAATGCCTTGACCTCGGCCGTGAACCGCTACCTACAGTCGGGGTACTTCTCCAACGCTCGGGTGATCATACGCCGCTACGAGGGGGATAAGGTCTTCATCGAGATCGCCCTCACCGAGCGTCCACGTATCAATGCCGTCACCTTCACCGGTGTCTCCAAGGGCGACCGTGAGGACCTCGAGAAGCGCACTGGGCTGAGAAAGGGAATCCAAGTCTCACCTAACGTCCTAGATCGCACACGCCAGCTCGTCAAGAAGTACTACGATGAGAAGGGCTACCGTGATATGCGTATGTCGATCAAGCAGACGAACAGCCCTGGACAGCCTGGCTACGTAGACCTCGATATCGACATCGACCGCAGCGGCAAGACGAAGGTGCGCAACATCTACTTCGAGGGCAACGAAGCACTCACCCCACACCAGCTACGTATGGCTATGGGTAAGACCAACGAAGGCTTCTCCTTCTCCCGTGGTCGTGCCCTCTCCTCCCTGCTCAAGATCTTCAAGCAAAAGAAGTTCGTAGACGCCGACTACAAGGAAGACCTACAGAACCTCATCAAGAAGTACCACTCCTTCGGCTATCGAGACGCCGAGCTCATCGCCGACAGTATCGTGCCTGTACCAGGTGAGCGCAAGGTAGACATCTACCTCAAGCTCAACGAAGGACAGAAGTACTACATCAAGGGCGTACGCTTCGTCGGGAACACCAAGTACCCCGCCTCCGTCCTCGAGCAGGTACTCGGTGTCCGTCCAGGAGACGTCTACGACCAGAAGCGACTAGAGAACCGCCTCTCCATAGATGAGGATGCAGTGAGCAACCTCTACTACAACAACGGCTATATCTTCGCAGGTGTAGACCCAGTGGAGACGAATATCGAGGGGGACTCCGTCTCTCTAGACATCCGCATCACCGAAGGGCCACAGGCCACCATCGACAAGGTCAAGATCCGTGGTAACGATATCGTCTACGAAGATGTCGTCCGCCGTGAGCTCTATACCAAGCCAGGTATGCTCTTCAGCAAGGAGGATCTGATGAACTCCTTCCGTATGCTCAACCAGCTCGGACACTTCGACGCTGAGAAGTCCATCCCCAAGCCCGTACCTAACCCTCAGAACGGGACTGTGGACATCGAGTATGACCTCACCCCTAAGAGCAACGACCAGCTCAACCTCTCGATCGGGTGGAGCCAGACGGGGATCATCGGATCCATTGGCTTTACCTTCACCAACTTCTCCATACAGAACCTCTTCCGCCCCAGCATGTACAAGGGGATCATCCCTCAGGGGGACGGACAGAAGCTCTCGATCTCGGGACAGACGAATGCCCGCTACTACAACCAGCTGAGCATCTCCTTCAGTGACCCTTGGTTCGGCAAGAAGCGCCCCAACCTCCTATCCGTAAGTGCCTTCTACTCCCGTACTACCGCTATCGACCAGCGCTACTACTCAGGACAGGTACGTAACATGGGGTACTACCCAGGCTATGGATATGGCGGTTACGGCTATGGTGGCTATGGCTACGGAGGCTACGGCTACAACAATGGCTACAACAACTACAACGAAGGTGCCTCCACCCTCTATGAGAACTCGTACGACTCAGACAAGTCACTCAGTATGTTCGGGCTCTCGATAGCTAATGGACGCCGTCTGAACTGGCCTGACAACTGGTTCCAGCTCACTGCGTCGCTCAACTACACCCACTACAGACTGAACAACTGGGTGTACAACACCTTCGAGAACTTCCACCACGGTAGTGCCAACGACATCAACGTAGAGCTACGTATCGACCGTAACTCCATCGACAACCCCGTCTACACTCGTCGTGGATCCGAGTTCTCCCTCTCGGTGAGCCTAACCCCTCCCTACTCGCTCTTCGACAAGAAGGACTACTCTAACCCCAACCTACCCTCTTCCGACCGCTACCGCTTCATCGAGTACCACAAGTGGAAGTACTCAGGGAAGATCTACCTCCCTCTGATGAACCCTATGACGGTCAAGCGTACGCCCGTACTGATGGCTCGTGTAGAAGGGGGGATCATCAATAGCTACAACAAGTACAAGCGCTCCCCCTTCGGTACCTACTACATGGGGGGTGATATGATGTCGGGCTCTATGAGCTACATGAACGAGACCATCGGGCTACGTGGCTACAAGAACGGCTCTATCGCAGGTGCTAACTACGACTACGCCTACTCCTACATGCGTGCTAGCCTCGAGCTACGCTACCCGCTGATCTTCGAGCAATCGACTACGGTATGGGTGCTAGCCTTCGCTGAGGCAGGTAACGCCTGGCAGGACATCAGCCGCTACAATCCCTTTGACCTCAAGCGCTCCGCCGGTCTCGGTGTACGTGTGATGATGCCTATGATCGGTCTGCTTGGTCTCGACTGGGGCTATGGCTTCGACCGCCCCAACGGCTATCAGGAGCGTGGCGGTAGCAACATCCACTTCGTCCTCGGTCGTGACCTCTAGCCCGCACCGAGAGCGCAGTATCCCGACAAACCCAGTGTTTCACCTAAATAAGCGTATGCAAGTTATGAAGAAGATCCTTTTTCTCTTCGCCCTCTTCCTCCTCTCTTGGGGGGCTGCCGAGGCTCAGAAGATCGCTCTCGTGGACATGGAGTACATCCTAAAGAAAGACCCATCCTATGAGGTGATGAACCGCCAGCTTGAGGACCTATCCAAGAAGTGGCAGAGCGAGGTGACCACCCTAGAGAACAAGGCACAGACGGCCTATAAGAGCTACCAAGGCGAGGTCGCCTTCCTATCGGCCGAGCAGAAGAAGGCTCGTGAGGAAGCGATCGTGGGTATCGAGAAGCAAGCCTACGAACTCAAGCGTAAGTACTTCGGTCCCGAGGGTGAGCTCTTCAAGAAGCGCGAAGCGCTCATGAAGCCCATCCAGGATCGTGTCTGGGCAGCAATGAAGGAGCTCGCTCGAGCACAGGGCTACCAGCTCATCATCGACCGCACCTCCTCCAAGATCGTCTACGCCGACCCCGCACTAGACGTCAGCGAAGCCCTCGTAGCCAAGCTTGGTCTAGCCCGCTAAACCACGCTCAAATAACAATCTCAAAATAAAACGTAACAACAAGACAGACAAATGAAGAAGTTTCTGATTTCACTGCTCCTCATGCTTCCGCTCATCCTCCCCGCACAGGCTCAGCAGAAGATCGGTATCGTCAATACCACTGCCATCATGGAGGCTCTCCCCGATGTCAAGGCTGCTACTACGAAGATCCAGGATCTCGCTAAGCAGTACGATGCTGAGATCAAGCGTATGCAGGACGAGCTCAAGGCTAAGCTTGAGGCCTATCAGAAGGAAGAAGCGACCATGACCGAGGTCATCAAGAAGCGTCGCCAGCAGGAGCTACAGGAGATGGAGGCTCGCATACAGAATAGCTACCAGATGATGCAGGAAGAGGTGCAGAAGGAGCACGAGAAGCTCATGGCTCCTATCCGCACCAAGGTCACCACGGCCATCAGCAAGGTCTGCGAAGCTCAGGGATGTGCCTATATCCTCGAGTCCAGCGCTCTGCTCGCTACCGGTAGCTCTGCCCTAGACCTCACCCAGGCCGTCAAGGACGCCCTAGGTATCAAGGCTGGTGCAGCTACCACTGCCGCTCCTAAGGCTACCACGGGTAAGAAGTAATCACCTCCTAGCCCGAACAACGGCGCCCCCTCCCGACCTAGTCCTCCGAGGGTAGGTCAGACAAGCGAAGGCTATATCCGCACCTTGCGGATATAGCCTTCGCTCATTATCCCCCTCCCCAAGCCAGTATATATGCCCCGCACCAAGTCAGTGTATATGCCCCGCACCAAGTCAGTGTATATGCCCCGCACCAAGTCACATAGCCGAGCCTTCTCCTACCCCCTCTTCCCACCCCTTGCTTTAGCGACATATCACGTCCCCAAAGCCAACGACTACTAACCTCAAGACCAGCCACCTAGGACTTCTTCGTAGGGGGTAGTATAGATGAGGTAAAAGTAGTACCTTTGCAAAAGAGAATAATACCCTCGCCACACAAATACACACTCACAATGAAACGAGTACTCTTCAACCTGACGGTCTTGCTACTCATCGCCCTCATCATCCGTGTGGGCTACCTTGCCACCACTATGCAGCCTGGAGAAGTCCTCCGCATGCAGAGTAACTCTCCCCTCCCCACGACAGAGGAACGTATGCCCTCGTATTCTCGTTCCGACAGTCTCAGCACGGACTCTGTACATCTCTATTCGCAGCGTCAAGATGCCTCGAGGGGTGCCTTTTGGTTTGGCATCCGCTAAGGGGGAGACAGCTCCCCTTCATCTCTATCTAGTTAGCCCCTTCACCGAGGGGCTAGCTTTTTCTCGCTCTAAAGGCGAGCCCCGCCAGCACAAGTAGCTAGGCACTCTATCTCTGCGGAGATAGCACAACCCATCTAATGACCAGAGCGGACACAGCGGACACAGCCCACACGCCGCACAAAGCAGAGGTGAGCAGTCCTAACTAAGCCCCCTCTCTCCGCACCCCTTACTCCCCACACATAATACACCCCGAAGAGGCCACATAATCTTCGTCCCAATCACCTATGTAAGGTGACGGAGACACTCATACCGAGAGCGCACTCACGCTCTCGGTATGAGCGCTGATGTCCTCTCGGTATGCACGCAGACCCGTTCTCGATATGTATGCCGAGGCCCTCTCGGCATGTACGCTAATTCCGCATCGCCCAGCATGATATAGAGGAACTTCGATGAGGACGGGGAATTCCTCTACCTCGTGGGATCGCACTGCACACCCCCTTCAGGGTGGTGATAGCCCCTAGGGCTGACGCATGAACTCACTATAGTGCGAGGGCAAGGTCGTCAAGGAGCATAAGCCGAAGATAGAAGTATCTATGTCCTAGTCTATATATGCCAAGCGAATACCTCCTACCTAGGAGGGATGAGTGTACACGTGTGTACAC
>NZ_CAJZFJ010000016.1 GCF_915070105.1 uncultured Porphyromonas sp. | reverse complement strand
ACAAAGGCAACCAGCTAGGAGTAGTAAGATGCTACTCAGCCTGCTTGATCTTGTCCTCATACTCTTATCTTCATAAGTAGTTTTATCGGCAGGGATCCATTCCTATACGACGGAGCCGTTTCGTAGCTGCATCCAGAGCCTTGATTTCCTCAGGAGTGAGATCACTTTTTGTCTTTTGGTAGAGGGATTCATAGCTGTAGGGATATCCTCCTATATAACACTCTACAATCCCAGATGCAACAGTAAAATCGAAGACGGGGTATAGCCAAGCTCCCTTAGAGGTTACATGGACGATAAATAAGGGCTTCCCCTTAAATCTCCGCTCGTAAATAGAATAATCGAACTCCTCGAAAGCCTCTGTGAAGCGCTTGATCGGGGTGAAGCGAATGCTCTTCAGCCGTTCTCGGCTGAGCACGATGGGCTCTTCCTTGACGAAAAAGCGCAAGACACCGGTACAGTAGCGATAGGGGACATAGTGGTAGCGGAAGAGTGCTAGGTCGATGGAGTCTTGTATGCCACGCCAAGCAGGACGCAGACAGTCCCATCCCACAGCTTCTGATTGCTGAAAGCTCTTGTCTTTCCAAGCTTTCTTAAATTGCATATCAAAGTCTCTCCATGAGCCTGCTTGTCGGCTCTTGCTCCAGTGGTTCAGGAGGTAGACGGTGTCTACCTCCTGAGCCCTGAGACTGGTGAGACAAAGGCAACCAGCTAGGAGTAGTAAGATGCTACTCAGCCTGCTTGATCTTGTCATCATACTCTTTCTTGTCTTTTTCTATCTGTTCTCGTTTCGTATCGGGGAGCCGATAGTTTTGTTATAGGACTACTCTCTATATGTAGAGCGAGACATGTACGTATGGTCATGGGGAGAGTGCTACTCGAATAGCATCCTCTACGACTACAAATGTAGTAAATTCTTCTTCCCATTATTCCCTCTAGTACAAGGTCAGATGAATGAGTTGAAGGTGCTATATTTCAGGTAGTTGTCGATGCCTGCTGAGTATAAGACCCCCGGGAGATAGAGGTCTCTCGGGGGGCTCGTCGTAGGTGTCGTTAGTTCAGGCTTCCTTGGAGGTCTTAGGGGGGATAGGGAACTCTACCTGCAGAGGGTTTAGTCCCTCTCGCTCCACGGAGAGGGTGAGCCTGCCCCACCTTAGGTTTTTCCTCGGGGGATTTCTTTCCCTAAGGATTCCTACAGCAAAGGGGATAGGTGTGTCCCAATGCCCCGTCTATAACGAGCTCTTTATCAGATGTCCTAAGAGGGGCTGGAGGACATGCAAAGGAGCCCTACAGAGGACATACTTAGAGCGTGGTTGTGTACACGCGTGTATACAGTTGTGTACACGTGGGTATACAATAGTGTACACACGTGTACACTTCTCCCCTCTAGGTAGTAGGTATATACTTGCTCAGTCATACCTAGGGTACAGATACTTCTATCTTGGGTATGGGCTCCTCGATGACTTTGCCCTCGACCTCTAGTGGTTTCACGCGTCAGCCCTGTCCTAGTCCCTATACCCCATTTACTATACCCTAGGTATTCCTTATATTTGTAGAGATAAGTAACGAACGAACTAAAAGCAAAGCAAAAGATGGCACTTCAGATAGGGGATCTCGTCCCCGACAGCCTAGGACTAGACCAAGATGGTGTAGAGGTACGTCGTAGTGACTACCCAGGCAAGAGGATCATCCTCTACTTTTACCCCAAGGACAATACCTCTGGCTGTACAGCTCAGGCCTGTAGTCTACGTGACGGATACGCTGAGCTCCGTGAGGCAGGCTATGAGATCATCGGGGTTAGCCGAGATAGTGCTCGGAGTCACAAGGGCTTCATCGAGAAGCATCAGCTCCCCTTCCGACTCATCGCCGATACAGATGTCCAGCTCAACGAGCTCTTCGGGACATGGATCGAGAAGAGTATGTATGGACGTCGATACATGGGCACCGAGCGCACGACCTTCGTCCTCGATGAGTCGGGGCGCATAGAGCGTATCCTGCGTGGCAAGGAGGTCAATACCAAGGAGCATGCCCAGCAGATCCTAGCGAGCAAGTAATACATTACATATACATTAAGTAGCATGAGCGAAGAAGTAAAGGAAAAGCCTACCAAGGCAAAGGACAAGGATAAGGGCCTCTCTATCGAGGAGGCAAAGCGCAAGACCCTGAGTGTGGCACTTGCCAACATTGAGAAGGTACACGGCAAGGGCTCTGTCCTCAATATGGCAGAGCGTCCTACGGTCGATGTGGCAGCCATCCCCTCAGGCTCTATTGGCCTAGACGTCGCCCTCGGTGTAGGGGGCTATCCCCGTGGTCGTATCATCGAGATCTACGGCCCCGAGTCCTCAGGTAAGACCACGCTGGCCATCCACGCTATCGCAGAGGTGCAGAAGCAGGGTGGCTTCGCAGCGATCATCGACGCCGAGCATGCCTTTGACCCCGTCTATGCCGAGGCACTGGGTGTGGATATGAGTAGCCTCTATATCTCCCAGCCAGACAACGGGGAGCAGGCTCTGGATATCGCCGAGCAACTCATCCGCTCGGGGGCTATGGACCTCGTGATCATTGACTCCGTGGCTGCCCTCGTGCCTAAGGCCGAGATCGAGGGCGATATGGGTGAGGCAAAGGTCGGGCTACAGGCTCGCCTGATGTCGCAGGCCCTTCGTAAGATCACGGGAGCTATCAGCAAGTCCAACACGACCTGTATCTTCATCAACCAGCTACGTGAGAAGATCGGGGGCAACTCCTACGGCCCCTCCGAGACGACCACGGGTGGTAACGCTCTGAAGTTCTATGCCTCGGTGCGCCTCGACATCCGTCGTGCAGGCCAGCTCAAGGATGGTGATGAGGTCTTCGGGAACGCTACACGTGTCAAGGTCGTCAAGAACAAGGTCGCACCCCCATTCCGTGTCGCACTCTTCGACATCCTCTACGGTGAGGGTATATCCCGCATCGGGGAGATCATTGACCTAGCCGAGTCAGCAGACATTATCAAGAAGAGTGGCTCCTGGTATAGCTACGGAGAGACGAAGCTCGGGCAGGGCAAGGAGAATGCCAAGCAGACCATCGAGGATAACCCCGAGCTGCAGGAGGAACTGACACGTCAGGTCTTCGCTCGCCTCAAGGATGGCCCTATCGGTAAGGACAAGAAGAAAAAGAAGTCCACGAAGGACGAGGACGAAGATGAGGAATAGAGCCTCCCTGTACGATCTGCTATATGGGTAAGCTAGTCATCATCTCTGCTCCCTCGGGTACGGGCAAGAGTACGCTCATCACACGCCTTCGGGCAGAGCACCCCGAGCTGAGACTTCGCTTCTCTATCTCGGCTACTAGTCGCTCCCCACGGGGCACAGAGCGTGATGGGGTGGAGTACTACTTCTTCTCACCCGAGGAGTTTAGGTCTCGGATAGAGGCGGGAGAGTTCCTCGAGTATGAGGAGGTCTACAGTGGTCGCTACTACGGCACACTACGCAGCGAGGTAGATCGCTGTCTGCAGGAGGGTGACAACCTAATCTTCGATGTGGACTATGTCGGAGCCTTGAATATCAAGAAGGCTTATGGAGCCTCTGCCCTAAGTATCTTCATCAAGCCTCCCAGCATCGAGGAGCTACGCCACCGCCTACAGGGACGCTCCACCGATAGCGAAGAGGTCATCGAGGAGCGCATCGCCAAGGCTACACTTGAACTAGAGCATGCCGAGGCCTTCGACAGGGCGCTTGTCAATGATGATCTCGAGACTTGCTATGGCGAGCTCTACCAGCTCATCCATACCTTCCTCTCCGCCTAGAGTATATCTGGCCTAGAGCTATTACGACCAGCCCCCTCATGAGCGAGACCTTAGTCTCGACCCATGAGGGGGCTGGTCGCTTTGTTGGGTTATGGCCTTCTGCTGGGGGCTACTTGTCGTACCAGACGACACCCCGCTGGTCTGTCAAGGTCAGTACGAGCTCACCGCCCTGCATCAGCTGGGTATAGGTGATATGGGAGCGATTGAGAGGACGACCATTGAGCTGTGCTGACTGGATATATCTCCTAGTGGAGGAGAGCCCAGGGGCGGAGATGGTGAAGGTACGCCCATTCTCTAGGTGCAGGGTGAGGCGCTCGAAGAGGGGTGTCGTCACCTCATATTCGCTCGTGAGCGGATCGACCGGGTAGAGACCCATTGCGGCGAAGACATACCATGCGGACATCTGTCCACAGTCCTCATTGCCACAGAGCCCATCAGGGCGGTGGGAGTAGAGCGTAGAGCGTACCTGATGAATGAGGTCAGCTGTCTTCCAGGGCTCATTCACATAGTTGTAGAGGAAGATCACGTGGTGGCTAGGCTCGTTGCCCTGGACATACTGCCCGATCATACCCGTGGAGAAGATAGGGAGTGCTATCTCTTTGGGCGTCGTACGGGAGAAGAACTCATCGAGACGATCACGTAGCTGCTCACGTGAGCCCATGAGCTGCTCTAGCTGACGTACTGCATGCTGGGCAGCGAAGAGGTACTGGTAGGCATTGCTCTCGGTGAAGTGCTTCGTGTAGGCAAAGGGATTGAAGTCAGGGAGCCAACGTCCCTTACCATCCTTAGGACGGAAGAAGCCCGTGCCCTTATCCCATAGGTTCTTGTAGCTCTCTGCACGTGCACGATACTGCTCTGCGACATCACTGTCCCCCATCCACTCGGCATAGGCTGCGATGGCAGCATCGTCGTAGGCATACTCCAGCGTCTTGGAGACACTCTCATCCTGTAGGTCGGCAGGTACGTAGCCACGGCTCTGGTACTCATCTAGCCCACGGTAGTACTGTCGCTCGGCAGTGTTACGTAGGAGGTTCAGTAGGTCGGCTGGATCTGCGGGCTTATATACGCCCTTGAGTACCGCCTCTACGATGACTGGTATGGAGTGATGCCCGATCATCATATCAGTCTCAGAGGCAAACATATTCCATACGGGGAGGTGGAACATGTTCTGATCGCCGAAGTCAATGAGCGACTGAACCATATCACGGTTCTCCTTGGTGGCTATGAGATTGTAGAGCGGGTGTACGGCACGATAGGTGTCCCATAGGGAGAAGGTACTGTAGGTAGCTGTGTTATCCTCCCTAAAGTGTGTCCTTCGGTCAGCCCCTAGGTAGTTCCCATCGGTATTGCTATAGAGCGTGGGACAGACCTGTGCACGATAGAGTGCGGTGTAGAAGGTCTTCTTGAGGCTGTCGGGGGCATTCTCGGGGATGGTGATCCTGCTTAGTCGTTCCTGCCAGAGGGTCTCTGCTTGGGTACGATACTTGTCGAAGTCAAACTCCTTCTCCTCATCAGTCCAATTGCCCATGGCTCCCTGAGTGCTCGTACCCGATAGTGCCGTCTCGATGATGAGCTGATCGCCAGCCTTCACCTTGTAGTATAGGTAGGCAATAGCCGAGCGACCAGAGGCTTGACCGTAAGGCTCTCCCTGACGATGCTCGATGAAGATACTATCGGGTGTACGTGAGAGCTGTGTGTAGAAGTACACCTCCTGGTCACGTGCCCAGCCCGTAGACTTGCGGTAGCCCTGTAGTGCCGTGGGGGTGACCTGCTCCACATCACTCTCTGTGGTACGATCCCAGTTCATCGCTCGGTCTAGGTCTAGAATGACACAGGCAGAGTCGGAGGCACGATTGAAGGTATAGCGCTGCACACCCATGTGGGGCGAGGCTGTGAGCTCCACTCGTATGTCATAGGGCTCGAGGGTCACCGCATAGTAGCCAGCGTGTGCCTGCTCTGTCTCGTGTCTGAAGCGTGCGTGTCGGCCTAGGCGAGCTGTCTCCCCAGTCGCCTTGTCTATGGTGTAGGTCCCGCCCTCTAGGGTAGGTAGTAGCACAGGCATGAAGGGGATGTCATATAGATCACCAGCCCCCGTACCACTGAGGTGGGTGTGGCTGAAGCCCGCTATCGTGCTATCGGGGTAGTAGTAGCCGGCTATCCGATCCCAGCCCGGGAGTCCATTGTCTGGGCTCAACTGCACCATCCCGAAGGGGACAGTAGCGCCAGGATAGACATTGCCCACCCAGTCGGTACCGATGAGTGGATCGACTAGCTGGGCAAGGGGATTCTTGTCGTCAGTCTTACGATTGCTACAGCTACTGATGCTGCAGAGGAGGGCTAGCCCGAGGGCTAGGATACAGAGAATAAGGGTAAGCTTTGTTTGTCTCATATTCATCACTGTCAGGAGCGACTTCACCTGCACCTCGATCCTTCGCACGAGGGCTAGGGGCGATGGTACAATAGCAGGGATGAAGATAAGGATAATTTTACACACCGCTCCCTCGTGTAAGGGCTGGGAATACACTAATGCAAAAGCAAATGGGGCAGAGAGGGATATCCCTCTCTGCCCCATTCTGTGTATTGATGGCTTCCCCAAAAGGCTAGGGCAAGGCTACCTCTAGCGTGAGGGAAGGAGATGCGTTGGAAGTGCTAGCTGAAGCCCTTAGTGTGTAGGGTTCTGTGTCAGCTTACCTGGGTAAGCATCGATCGCATTCTGCGGGATGAAGTACACCACTCGGTAGTCGGTGGGGGCTATGTCCTCACGCTGATGGTGAGCCCCGGGGTAGCGACGTATGAGTGAGCCCCCGTTGCGGAATACATCGTAGCTACGCTCAGCCTGGAAGGCAAGCTCCAGCTGGCGCTCCTTGTCGATGCGCTCAGGTGCATTCGTAGCATCTAGGCTCGCATACTGCGCACCAGGGATGGAGCGTGTACGCACGAGGTTGAGGTCGGCAAGGGCTGCACTGTAGTGACCGAGCTTGGCTTCGGCCTCAGCACGATTGAGGTAGACCTCGCCTAGACGTGAGATGATGGGGGAGTGTAGCTGGCTATTCTCACCCTCACGGGAGCACTTCGTGATGTAGAACATCGGGTAGGCTCTATTGAGTGCGATATAGGTATCCAAGACCCCTCGGTATGTCTTCCCACCGTAGGTGATGCTATAGATCTCCTGAGTAGCGTCTATGGCAGTCAGGGTATAGGAGGATGCTTGACCCTGATCCTTCTCTTCCTTAGCTATTATCTGCCCATTGGTACGGGTGACGGGGAGCTGTAGGTAGTTCATATCCCCGGAGTCCTCCGTCTTAATGAAGCGGAATACCTCTCCCTTATCGTTGTCATACACGGGCTCGATGAAGGCTGCACGAGCATCTACGATACGCATCCTATTGGGGCGGTAGTCATTGCGCCCCGTCTCGTCTAGTAGAGCGAGGTACTTGGCACTGGCATACATCTCGCCCCAGCCCATGCCACCGATATTGGCATACATCCCGCCGATACCGTAGTAGTGGTCGTAGCCAGAGAATTCGGAGGCTAGACGGCGGATGACGAAGATGGACTCCTTGTTGTTTTCGGGCAGGATCTGATTGTACTTCATGAAGTCCTCACGACCGAGGAGCTGATACTTAGCACTCGCGATTACCTTGGAGGCATATTCAGAGGCCAGCTGAGCATACTGAGTATTAGGCTGGTCATAGGTGCCACTCATATAGAGGTAGAGGCGGGAGAGCAAGGCTTGGGCAGCGCCCTTAGAGGCATAGAAGGGAGTGCCAGTGCGCTCGGGAAGGAGCGTCTCAGCCTGCTTCAGGTCTTCGATAGCCTGTGCGTAGGTCTCAGCTACGGTAGCACGGTCGGGGAGAGTGAACTTACCGAAGATGTTCTTGGGCGCGCTCTTGATGATCGGTACACCGAGGTTCTTCTCGGGGCTTTGATAGTAGGGGCGTCCGTAGGCTCTCACGAGGTAGAAGTAGAGGAAGCCACGTACGAAGTAGGCCTCTCCGACATGAGACTTGACCTCGGCATCGGTGGAGGAGCCATAGAGCTCGATGATGTTGGAGGCTTGTATGATAGCCTTGTAGCTATTATCCCAGAAGGCCTGTAGGCGGTAGTTCTGTGGGGTACGGTTGAAGGTGATGAACTCAAAGAAGGCATCCGTCGAGGCACCACGTATCATGATGTTGTCCCCTGCGTACTCGCCGCAGCGGTGCATGGCATCACTCCAGGTCTTGAGCTGAGCATACATCCCGTGGGTCATCCCATCGATAGCCTCCTCGGGGTGCTCAAGGATGCGCTGGCTAGACATGCTCCCCTTAGGCTCTCTGTCGATGTTGCAGGCTACTAGTAGGCAGGAGGCCACTAGTAGCATAAGTATCTTGTTCATATCTGTATCGTGTAGCTAGAGTGAGAGGTTGAAGCCCAGGACGAAGCGGCGAACAGGTGGGTAGACACTGATCCCCGTTGTCCCCATGACAGAGCCATCGGAGGCTGGTAGTTCGGGGTCTACGCCTGAGTACTTCGTGAAGGTCAGGAGGTTCTCAGCATTGAGGTAGATACGTAGGGTCTGTATCTTCAGCTGAGGGAGGGAGAGGTTGTAGCCGAGGGTTAGGGTACGTAGCTTGAAGAAGGAGTTGTTCTCTAGGTAACGAGAGGAGGCCTTGTTCCCATTGTCCTTGTTGTTGTACAGGGCACGTGGGTGGGTGGCGATGTCGCCCTTCTTCTGCCAGCGTGACCAGCCCTTCTGCAGAGCCATCTGATTGCGGTCTGTGTAGGCGAGGTCAGAGTCTAGCTCCTGGCGAGAGTAGTTGTAGATCTGTCCCCCGAGAGCGTAGCCAAAGGTAGCTGAGAGGTCAAATTCTCTCCAGCGTAGGCTCGTCGTGATCCCCCCGAAGACCTTGGGTGCAGCAGAGCCGAGCTTGTAGTACTTGGCCTCGGCGTAGTTCTTGGTCGTGACCTTCTTGCCATCAGCATCCTCCTTGTACCATAGGGGACGTCCATCCTCTGGGTCTACACCTGCCCACTGGGGCATATAGTAGGTGTCGATGGGCGAGCCGATCTCTAGGATACGAGTGGCTGAGCCTGCGATACCGCTCCCGTCGCCGATGATGACTGGCTTGGCGATGTACTGTCCCGAGGGATCATACTGACGGAAGATGTCGGTGAGCTTGTTGGCATTGTGTCCGATGTTCAGGTCTAGGCTCCAGGTGATATCCTTGGTGCGGATGAGGTCACCCCCGATGGCCACTTCGATACCTCTATTGTCCATCTTACCGATGTTGCGGTAGACGTGGGTCACCCCTGTTAGGCTGGTGACGGGGACGTTGTAGAGGATGTTGTCGGTCTTCTTGGAGTAGAGGTCGAGGGTGAGGCGCAGACGATTCTCCCAGAGCGAAGCGTCGAGCCCGATACCAGCAGTGTAGGTACGCTCCCAGGTTAGGTCTCTATTGCCTATCTGCGAGATGAGCATACCTGGCTGGCCATTGTAGTTGGAGGCTATGGAGTAGAGGTCATACTGAGGGTAGAGGGCAGAGGGGCGGTTACCAGCTGAGCCATAGGAGGCACGGAGCTTGAGCTGGTCGAAGGCCTTGACCCCAAACCATGACTCGCGGTGGATGTTCCACCCACCACTGATGGAGAAGAGCGTCCCATACTTGGCTCTTGAGCCGAGGTTGGAGGCACCATCACGGCGGATAGATCCCTCGACGAGATAGCGGTTGTCGTAGCTGTAGCGAGCGTTGGCGAAGACGGACTGTACAGCCCACTCAGCGATACCTCCCTTGGCTCTCTCGGGCTTGGCGGTGATGTCGAGCACCTCAAAGCCGGGTACAAACCCCGTCCCGTAGACATCGGTCGATTTGCCCCAGTAGTCGTTGAACTCGTAGGCTAGGAGACCATTTAGGTTGTGTAGTCCCCAGCTATTGCTCGTCAGGAGCTTTTGGTTCGTATAGCGTCGGGCTACCTGTCCGTGGTACTCGGTGATACGTCCCTGCACACTCTCTCCACCGCTGGAGCGTGGGTCTTGATAGCCGTGGCTCGTGCTGTGGACGTACTTGTAGTTATTGACCGAGGAGAAGGTCAGCCAAGGAGTGATACGGGCGTCGAAGTCGAGGTTGCCCATGAACTCATAGTTACGTCCATCGGCATGGTTCCACTGCAGGTCTCGGATGTAGTTCGTGCTGTTGCTGTTCACCCATCCAGAGTACTTGTGGGGGACGGGCTTGCCATCAGCATCATAGGGACTATCCCAGGGGAGCATAGAGTACATAGCGGAGACGGAGTACTGCCTATCATCGGAGGTCTGCATCGCACCACTGATCATGGGGCGGATGGTGAGCCAGTCGAGGGGCTTGTAGGCAGTCTTGAGACGGAAGTTGTATCGCTTGTAGTCGAAGCCCTTCACGGCACCCTTCTCATCGTAGTAGCCTAGGGAGAAGAGGGAGTTCATCGTCTCGCTCCCGCCCTGTATCGTGAGGTTGTAGTCCTGTGAGATGCCTGTGCGTGTAGCTAGTGCCCACCAGTCGAAGTTGTCGTTGCGTAGGGCGGGCTTCCATCGGGGGAAGGGGATGGTGCTTGCGTTGCCCGTGGAGGCGAAGTAGTCGTAGAGCTCGGCACCGTTCATCATACGTAGGTTGCCATTGTTCAGGCGGCTAAGGCCTGCACGGACGGAGGCAGAGACACGGAGCTTGCCTGAGCGGCTGCTCTTGGTGGTGACGACGACGACCCCATTAGCTCCAGCAGAGCCGTAGATGGCGGTGGAGGCTGCGTCCTTGAGGATCGTTAGCCCCTCGATATCCTGAGGATTGAGCTGTCCAGGGTCATCCCCTACGATCACGCCATCGATGACCCAGAGGGGGCGTGTATTCCCATTGAGGGTGGCTTGTCCACGGATCACCACGGCTGCACTCGAGCCAGGGCGTCCCGATCCAGGTGCGACGTAGACCCCGGGGGCCTTGCCATTAAGGAGGTTGGAGACGGAGGGGGTGGTCATGTCCTTGAGCTTGCTGTCCTTGAGACTGATCATTGCTCCCGTGAGGCTCTCCTTGCGCTGTGTCGTATAGCCTACGACGACGAGTTCGCTTAGGGTCTTTGAGTTTTCTGTCAGCTGGATGACTTGCTCCTTCTCGGTAGCTCGTACCTCTAGGGTCTCGTAGCCGATGTAGGAGATGACGAGTGTCACCCCGGGCGCAGCAGACAGGGTATAGCCCCCCTGCATATCGGAGACAGCACCGATACGCTTGTTGCCCTTGACATGGATGCTAGCACCGATGATCGGCTCACCAGTAGCAGCATCCACGATACGCCCACGTACCTTCCCAGCTACTTGGGCTAGAGTGAGGGGGCTCGATGACGGCTCTTGCTCGGGGACTGCACTTGCCGCAAGGGGTAGAGTGCAGATGGTGAGCAGGGAGACGGCAAGCGTACTCCGTAGCCGAGCCCGATGTGAAAGTGGTCTTTCGTTCTTCATTCTTTTGAGTCTTTATGGTTAATGAAGTAGTACAATTCCGTGGCAAATATAGAGCATTCCTAGGGGATATGTACCTAAACTAAGGTGTTCAGACTTAATAAAATAATGAAAGAAGTCAGGGCTTTGTCCACCAGTGTTTTACCCAGTGTATCGAATGATATTTAGGAATGTGTCTGTACCTCGCTCAAGGGGGAGAGTTGGGTGCGTTCACCCCTAAAAAAAGGATCTAGGTAGAGACTAGTACGAGATCCTCTGCCCCATAGTCATATCACTCTCATCAATCCGACCCTGGTAGTGACGATACCTAGGGGGCAAAAACGAACATACCGAGAACGCTCATGCGCTTTCGGTAAGGACGCCCTTGCGTTCATACTAAGATCGTAGATGTGCTCTTAGTATGAACGCTGATGCGCTCTCGGTAAGAGCGCAAAGGGACTATTTGTATGTGCATTGTAACCCCCTCATCATAAGCGATATGAGGGGGTCGATACCTCTCTGGAGGTGTGGGCTATTCGGTCGATGGGAGTTGCTGGGGCTATCTCTGACCTCGTGGGTCGGGATAGGATGAGCCATCTCTCGAAGGGGGGGCTGGTACTAGGCTAGAGCATCGGAGCGAAGAGGCGCATCACAGACTCTGCCATACGTGTCTGCCGACTGCGTTCCTCCCATTCCTCGGCAGTGAGCAGACGACAGCGCTTCTTGTCAGCCTCGAATAGGGCGATGAGTCGCTTCGTAATGCCAGAGTCATAGACGAAGCCCGAGATCTCGAAGTTGTGCTCCAGGCTACGGAAGTCCATATTGGCAGAGCCAATGGAGGCTAGGCTGCTATCGACCATAATGAGCTTGGAGTGTAGGAAGCCCTCGGTGTAGCGATAGATCTTCACCCCAGCCTCCAGCAGTAGAGTCAGATAAGAGTTGGCAGCGTAGGTCGTGAGTCGAGAGTCGGTACGCTCGGGGAGCATGAGCTCCACTTGGACGCCAGCTAGGGCTGCGGTGATGAGGGCATTATTGAGGTTCTCGGTCGGTAGGAAGTAGGGTGTCTGGATGTAGATACGCTCACTGGCACGGGAGATCATATAGATGATGGCCTGCTCGATGGATCGCCAGTGACTGATCGGCCCACCCGAGACGAACTGCACGGAGGGCGAATATTCGTTGGCTGGTACGGAGGGGTCAAAGTAGCGGTCCATATTGACGACCTTGCGTGAGACGGTGTACCAGTCGATGAGGAAGGAGCTCTGCAGACCCGCCACAGCGACCCCCGTGATGCGGAAGTGGGTGTCTCGCCATCGCCCTAGCTCGTTGCCCGTGAGGTAACGCTGGGCGAAGTTCATCCCCCCTACATAGCCGATAGAGCCGTCGATGATGACGATCTTGCGGTGATTGCGGTAGTTCACCGTCGTGGAGAGTAGCGGGAAGGCCACACGCATGAAGGCATAGACCTGTATCCCCGCCGAGCGCATACGCTGCCAGTAGGCCTTGGGGACATTGTAGGAGCCGAGGTGGTCGTAGATGATACGTATGGTTACACCCTCCTTGGCCTTGCGGATGAGTAGGTCGGTCAGGCGGTCAAGCACAGCATCTGCCCCGAAGATATAGGCCTGTAGGTGGATGTACTCCTCGGCCTGCTCTAGGTCGTGGAAGAGTGCCTCGTACATATCTGCCCCCCAGGCATAGATCTCTAGGGACTGTAGCTGTAGGAGGGGGGTATTGGAGTTGCGCTGGATGAGCTCGATCATACGAAGGTGCTCCTCCGTGATCTGTCGCTTGCGCTGTAGGTGCTTCGGTAGGGAGAGCTGCTGGGGGCGACGCATGAGTCGTCGGTAGAAGCGTCGACTGATGCTATGTAGTCGCCTCTGGTCTTGGCCGAAGACGATATAGGTCATAATCCCCACGACCGGTATTAGCCCGACGATGAGGATCCATGCCGATGCCTTCAGTGGGTTGCGGTTCTCACTGAGCACCGTGCCGATGACCCCTAGGGTGGTCACTATATAGGCTATGATGAGCCAGCTAGAGAATGCCATAAGAATGAGAAACCAAAGGGCTAGATGAGCGCAGGGAGCTCCCCGCAGTCAGGCTAGCTCGTGACGAGTAGGTGGTAGCGATCCATACGTACCACTCGGTAGCGTCTCAGGGGGGACTGGGCAGAGCCCTCCTCGGGGCGACCAGTACCCTGTAGCACCTCGAAGGCACTCCTGCAGCTCGGGCACACCAGTCGCATCCCCTTCACCTCCAGCTGTGCTCCCTGACTATGCACCCCTGGGCAAGCGAGGTCAAAGGCGTAGAACTCCTCCGCCTGCTCGACAGAGCGTACCACCGCTAGCCCAGCATTGCCGAGACGATCCTGTGCCGTCTTGGGCTGGGTGATACGTATGATGCCCCCAGGAGAGAGTAGTGCCCTGTGGCGAGTATCCTGCAGGTGGAGGTGGTAGTACACCGCAGCCTGAGGTACCCTAGGCTCCACAGCACTCGTACAGGATACGAGCCCGACGAGCCCAGCGAGTGCGAGGTAGTCACACAGACGAGCCATACTATCTAGGAGGTGTAGGGATCAGTGAGGAGAAGGGGAGGATCAGTAGGGGAGGATAGCCAGCATATCAGCTAGTCGCTCGACACCCTCCTCGAGCTTGCTCCCGATCATCTTACGTACGAAGAAGTTCAGGTCGGCACGTAGGGTTAGCCTGAGGCGTGTATCGTTAGGTGCGGGCTCGAGTAGCTGTATCCACAGGGTCAGGTCTAGGGGAGACTGCTCGGTGGCAAGCTTGATCGTACCCTCAGGCTCACGCTCTATGACACGTAGCACGAGTCTACCTGCGCCGGGGATGACGAAGGCACAGCTATCCGCATCGATAGGCTCGATCTGGATCTTCTCCTTTGCCTCCTCGGGTAGTCGATCTCGTACGGAGGCTAGACCATTGAGGTCGGAGAGACGCTCATAGACACGATGGCGGGGGGCAGCGATGCTCTTGATCGAACTGGTATAGTCACTCATTGAGATAAGTCTAATGTATAAGGTGATAGGGGCGATAGGGGCGATAGGGACAGGGGCGCACTAGCGTCTCCCCGTCCAGGTGTCTGGGCTCTGACGCCACTGCTTGAGTAGCGACTCATCCTCGGGCGAGATGTAGCCCGTCGCAAGAGCCTCGGCGATCACGGTGTCGTAGTCGCTGAGGGTGACTAGACGCACAGAGGCTTCGGCGAAGGCCTCTACAGCCTGAGGGAAGCCGTGGGTGTAGACAGCGACCATGCCGAGGACTTCGCTACCAACCTGGCGTAGCGCCTCGACGGCCTTGAGGCTGCTCCCACCCGTGGAGATCAGATCCTCTACGACGAGGACACGGCTACCCTCGGGGAGCTCTCCCTCGATCTGATTGCCCATACCATGATCCTTAGCCTTCGGACGTACATAGACGAAGGGTAGACCTAGGAGGTCTGCTACGAGTGCGCCCTGTGCGATAGCACCCGTAGCGACACCTGCGATGACCTCGGGCATCCCGTATTCCCTACGGATGGCCTCTGCGAGCTCCTCCTTGATGAGGGTACGTACGGCAGGATAGGATAGGGTGACACGATTGTCACAGTAGATAGGGGACTTCCACCCTGATGCCCAGGTGAAGGGTGCATCGGGCTGGAGCTTGACAGCCTTGACTTCGAGCAGGGCTTTGGCAACACGCTCAGCCGTGGTCTTTGTATTCATTTGTCGATGTATCTGATGTATATTGAAGCGTAGAGTCTTAGGGGAGGTCGAGGGTGAAGCTATCGGCATCCTCCCATACGGGGAACTTATGCCTTAGGTCAGCCAGCGGAGCATAGTCGAGTGTCGCTACGAGGACTGTCTCCGCACCCTCCTCTGCCTCGGCGAGGGCTTCCCCACGAGCGTTGAGTATCGCTGAGTCGCCCGTGTAGACGAGTCCCTGTGGATCGGTGCCTACACGATTGAGCCCGACCATATAGGCGAGGTTCTCCATAGCTCGTGCTCTGAGGAGGGTCGAGAAGACCCGACGACGAGGACGAGGCCAGTTGGCCACGCAGATAATGAGGTCATACTCATTATGCACGTTGCGACACCAGACGGGGAAGCGCATATCATAGCAGATGATAGGCAGTATCCGCCAGCCATGGAAGGAGAGTATCTGACGCTCCGTAGCTGCAGAGACGAACTCCCGCTCGCCACCAGGGGCGAAGAGGTGTCGCTTAGGCTGTCGCTGCATCTGCCCCTGCTCGTCGATGAGGAAGAACATATTATAGATCTTGCCATCGCTCGCCCGTGTGAGGTAGCTCCCAGCGAGCCCTACTTGGTACTCCTTGGCTAGCTCTGTGAGGAGGGTATAGACCTCACCTCGATCTTCATCAGCGAGCTGTGCGGCCTCGGCAGAGAAGCCTGTCGTGATCGTCTCAGGGAAGATAATGAGCTCGGCCTCGTGGGCATGCTGGGCGACATAGCTGCGGATGCGCTGGCAGTTGCCCTCGACATCATTCCATAGGATGGAGCACTGCACAGCTGCCACACGTAGGGTGGGGGAGGGAGAGAGGAGGGACATAGGGGTGGGAGCTTTAGGGGGTGAACTTCTCGGGGTAGCGAGCCTGCTCTGCACTGAAGCGAGAGCGGATATAGCTAAGGTCTGCCTCTAGGTCACCCGTAGGGTAGAAGACCTCGAAGATCCCCAGCTCGTGCCGCTTGTAGTCCAGTACAGCCAGCTCTATGGGGAGACTAGCGGCTGTGGCGATATGGTAGAAGCCACTCTTCCACTTCTCGGCTCGTGAGCGTGTCCCCTCGGGGGTGATGGCGATGTGCATCTGCCCCTGACGTACGAGGAGCTCCTTGATACGATCTACGGTCTGGGAGCGTTCCTTTCGATTGATTGGTACACCGCCTAGAGCACGTAGGATGGAGCCAAGAGGGAAGAAGAACCAATCACTCTTCATTAGGAAGCCAGACTTGATGCCGACAGCCCAGGAGTAGAGTAGTCCGAGGGTGAAGTCCCTATTGCTGGTATGTGGAGCGACACAGATGACGCTACCAGAGGGGTGATCCTGCGGCAGGGGAAGTATCCTCCAGCCGAGTAGGCGAAGGAGGCTTTGGGCAAATATTTTTCGCAAAATAATCGGGTTTGGGTAGCAGGGGTAGCCTAGGCTAGAGCCCCTCGATGAACTGATCGAGACGATCAGAGATGTGCGTAGCGTTCTCCGCTATATGCTGACGCAGCGCACGATAGTAGCTCCTCACGAGGGCAGGATTGTCCTTGCCGTCGGGGTGGTCGATACGTCGCAGGGTATCGTCAGTGAAGACCATGATGTCATCCATCAGATCCTCCAGCTCACGTTGCATCGCTTCGCTATCAGCTACAGAGCGGATGATCAGGGCTTCGTCAAAGAGGCGCATAACCTCTGCGATGACGTCTTTCTTGAGTTGTCGTTTACTTGCCATACTACTTGGTGGGGCTTGGGGAGCGTACACTCTACAGAGATAACTATCCTAATAAGCTTAGCACAAAGATAATAGAAATAACAGAGCATACCCCACACTTTCCCCTACTAACTACCCCTATTCTCATCCCAAGAGGGGATAGTTGGGAGCAGGCGCCAGAGGGGGAGCGCTTCCTAGATATGGCATGGTTCTTTGCCCCCGAGAGAGGTATGGTGGAGTGCGAGCATTAGAGGAGGGCGGCCTCTCTCTGTATGGGGTGGGGATAAACGAGTAGCCCCGACAGCTAGCTTCTGTAGCTGTCGGGGCTATCCCTAAGAGTTTGATGGTGGGGCGAGACTAGATATTCTTGCCGTGGCAGTGCTTGAACTTCTTGCCGCTGCCGCAGGGGCAAGGATCATTACGCCCGATGGTATGTGTAGACTGAGCTGGGGTACGGCGAGCTTCGGCCTCAGCCTCTGCGCTACCTACCTCGTGTCTGCTCTCACGATACTGAGGAGCAGGACGGTGAGCAGGTGCCTGCTCCTGTCGTACCTCTACCTCTTGTGGTGCTTCGCTGTCGGCTGGGGCGAGGTGGAGCTGGATGCGCATGAGGATGCTAGCTGTACGGCGGTTCATCTCCTCGATCATCGTACGGAAGAGCTCATAGGACTCGAGCTTGTAGATGAGCAAAGGATCCTTGTTCTCGTAGCTAGCGTTCTGTACCGAGTTACGGAGTTCATCCATCTCACGTAGATGCTCCTTCCACTGTTCGTCGATGATGTGTAGGACGATCGCCTTCTCAAACTCACGCATGATGCTACGCCCCTTGGTCTCGTCAGCCTCCTTGAGGTTACAAGCGACCTGGTAGGCTCCACGCCCATCGGTCAGAGGGATCATAATGCGTTCGTAGTACTGCCCCTGCTCGGTGTATACCTGATGGATAGCAGGATAAGCCTGGTCAGCAATGAGCTGTGTACGACGAGCGAAGGTAGCCTCTACGGCATCATAGAGTAGGTCGGTGAGCTCATCAGCCTTGGTGTTGCGGAAGGTCTGCGCATCAAATGGAGCCTCGATAGCGAAGAGACGGATTACATCCTCCGAGAAGCTCTCGTAGTCCTCGACTGGATGGTGCGTATCGATGAGGATACGTCCAGCGTCATAGAGGGTATTCATCACGTCCATCTCGATACGTTCGCCCATGAGCGCATGGCGACGACGCTTGTAGATGACTTCACGCTGGGAGTTCATCACGTCGTCGTATTCGAGCAGACGCTTACGGATACCGAAGTTGTTCTCTTCGACCTTCTTCTGCGCACGCTCTACGGCCTTGTTGAGCATACTGTGCTCGAGCACTTCGCCTTCCTCGAAGCCCATCTTGTCCATCATAGCAGACAGACGGTCAGAGGCAAAGAGACGCATGAGGTGATCCTCAAGTGAGACGAAGAATACAGATGAGCCTGGGTCACCCTGACGTCCTGCACGACCACGTAGCTGGCGGTCTACACGACGAGACTCGTGACGCTCCGTACCTAGGATGGCGAGCCCGCCTGCTTCCTTGACCTCGGGAGTCAGCTTGATGTCGGTACCACGACCCGCCATGTTCGTAGCGATGGTGACGACACCGGGCTTACCAGCCTGGGCGACGATCTCGGCTTCCTTCTGGTGGAGCTTAGCGTTAAGGACGTTGTGTGGGATGTGGCGTAGTGTGAGCATCTTGCTCAGTAGCTCCGAGATCTCCACAGAGGTAGTCCCGACAAGTACTGGGCGGCCAAGATCCACGAGGCGAACGATCTCCTCGATGACGGCGGCATACTTCTCACGTGCAGTCTTGTAGATGCGGTCGTTGAGGTCGTGACGAGCGATGGGGCGGTTCGTGGGGATCACGACTACGTCCAGCTTGTAGATATCCCATAGCTCACCTGCCTCAGTCTCGGCCGTACCGGTCATACCAGAGAGCTTGTGGTACATACGGAAGTAGTTCTGCAGCGTGATGGTTGCGAAGGTCTGTGTGGCAGCCTCTACCTTGACACGCTCCTTGGCTTCGATAGCCTGGTGTAGACCATCCGAGTAGCGACGTCCGTCCATGATACGTCCTGTCTGCTCGTCTACGATGAGTACCTTGTTGTCGATGACGACATACTGGTCGTTCTTCTCGAAGAGGGTATAGGCCTTGAGGAGCTGATTGACGGTGTGTACACGTTCGCTCTTGATCGCATAGTCCGCTAGGAGTGCCTCCTTGCGCTGTGCCACCTCTTCGCTGGAGAGGCCCTGCCCAGAGAGCTCAGCCAGCTGGGAGGCTATGTCGGGGAGGATGAAGAAGGTGGGGTCATCGGTACCACGGGTGAGGAGGTCAATCCCCTTGTCGGAGAGCTCAATGCTATTGTGCTTCTCGTCGATGACGAAGTAGAGCTCCTCGGTGACGATATGCATCTGACGCATATTGTCGGCCATGTACTCCTCCTCGACCTTGAGCATACCGGTCTTGATACCTGGTTCACTAAGGTACTTGATGAGAGGCTTACTCTTGGGCATACCCTTGTAGGTGCGGAAGAGTAGGAAGAAGCCTTCCTCCTGCTCCTTCTTGTCCTCGGAGGCAATCTTCTTCTTGGCATCAATGAGGAGCTGCTGGCAGAGCTTGTGCTGTGCTGCTACGACTGTCTCTACGTTAGGCAGGAACTGCTCGAAGAGCTGATCGTCTCCCTTAGGTACTGGACCCGAGATGATCAGAGGGGTACGAGCGTCGTCGATGAGGACTGAGTCCACCTCGTCCACGATGGCGTAGTTGTGCTTGCGCTGTACGAGATCCTCAGGGCTGGTGGCCATGTTGTCACGTAGGTAGTCGAAGCCGAACTCATTGTTTGTCCCGAAGGTAATATCTGCGTTGTAGGCTGCACGGCGAGCAGGCGTGTTGGGCTGGTGCTTGTCGATGCAGTCTACACTGAGGCCATGGAACATATAGAGGGGGCCCATCCACTCAGAGTCACGCTTGGCGAGGTAATCGTTCACCGTCACGACGTGGACACCATTGCCGGTGAGGGCATTGAGGAAGACAGGGAGTGTAGCCACGAGGGTCTTACCTTCACCCGTAGCCATCTCTGCGATCTTGCCCTTGTGTAGGACCGTCCCCCCGAAGAGCTGTACATCATAGTGTACCATATCCCAGGTGATCTCATTACCACCTGCTACCCAATGGTTCTGATAGATAGCGGTATCACCCTCGATACGTACGAAGTCGTGGCTGACACTGAGATCTCGGTCGAAGTCGGTAGCACGGACACGTATCTCGGCATTCTCGGCGAAGCGACGTGCTGTACTCTTGACGATAGCGAAGGCCTCAGGATGAATCTCATCCAGTGCCTCCTCGAGCTTCTCGAGGATCTCCTTCTCTATCTTATCTACCTTACCCCAGATAGCCTCACGCTCGTCTAGATCCTTACCCTCTACGCTGGAACGTAGGGCGGCTACCTCTTCACGCTCCTTGGCCACGTGGTCTTGGATACGTTGTCTGAGCTGAGCCGTACGCTCACGTAGCTCGTCATTGCTTAGGGCATCTATCTCGGGGTAGATTGCCTTGATGCGTTCCACCCAAGGTGTGATCTCCTTGAGGTCTCGCTGTGACTTATTGCCGAATAGCTTCGACAGTACATCTAAAAATCCCATCTATGTATATATACTATTATTGTTGCTGTTAATACGAAAGTGATAGCCTCCTCTCATACCGAGAGGATACTACCAAGGACTGTGCCAATCTATGCTCGGGGAAGTACCCTGCGAGCTACTGGGCTGCATTTGGTGGACGAATGCGCAGTACGTAGGAGATAGCCTTAGCGACATCAGGTGCCGTAAGGATAGGGTAGGTAAAGGTCTTGGGGTCAATGCCTGCTCCGAAGAGGATGCAGGGGGATGCTATGGCTGTAGAGTGAAGCCATAGGTGGGGGTTGTCTGCTGTCTCCTCTACCTCCCAGCCTGGGATGAGGGACCAGTAGACATCAGCTAGATACTTGTTGTGGACGGATCGTCTTAGGGCGATGCCGAGGTCGCTCAGGGAGGACTGGGCGATGAGGTGATGGCCTGCTACGGCATATCCGATACCTTGCATCTCCTCGATGAAGGCTGCGGACTGCTCCTGTAGGTCGGATAGGCGCATCTTCTTGCTCTCGATGAGCTTCTTGTTGAGGTAGATTCGTCCATCTGCTAGTCGCTCGACCCAACTTCCCTGTCCGTGTATGGCAGAGAGGTATAGGTTAAGTAGGGCAGCGCCCTTCTTGGTGCTGAAGCGTCCGTAGCGTGCCTCTGCGCCCTTGATACGAGGGCGACGATAGTGGGTATAGCCAGTACCTGCTAGGGCGACGAGGTAATTGCCTTGGCCGAACTTCTTATCTAGCTCCGAGAGGATGGCCTGCACATTACGATCTAGGCGTACATAGGCATCCAACTCCTCTACGGTGAGCTCTGAGGTGAGGGCATCACGTGGGGCGACATCTAGGCTATAGGAGAGGGAGAGCATCCCTGTGCTTCGGCTCTCGGCATAGCCCCCTTGGTCGATGAGGCGTAGGGCTAGGGCAGTGACCTCCTCGTTGGCTAGTGCACTGCGCTTGAAGTCTGCGACCTGATGGCCTTGGTAGCGATAGGAGAAGCCCTTCCCCCAGTCTGACCATTGTCGGCCACTCTTAGGGGTATAGGTCTGTAGAGGACTCCACACCACCTGCCCTGAGACTAGACGCTTGTTAGGGCCTTCATTGGAGCGGTTGTAGGCCTCTAGGAACTTGGGCATCTCCTCGTAGTGTGTGGAGGTAGCCCATGAGCCTATCTTGCTGTCCAGCCAAAAGGCTCCATTGGCGAACCACCCTCCTGAGGCTATCGCCACCTCGGCGTCTGAGGCTATGGAGTAGACGATTGAGGAGCCTGCCGAGGCCTCTCTTAGGCGATCGCCTAGGGTGTGTACGAGTAGGTTCTTAGGAGAATAGGTATCTCGAGTATAGTTCCCTAGGACGCTGGGGTCTGTGAAGACACTCTCCCAGCGACTCTGTGAGGGTACCCAGAGTGAGGGACGCTCTAGGCCATGTACGTATGGATAGGATGCGGTGTGGAGCGTCGCCGTGGCAGAGGCTCGGTTGATCTCCGCTAGAGGGAAACTGACCTGACGATAGAGCTTACCCTCACTCATCATCCTCTGCAGACCCTGAGAGGAGAGGTACGGACGAAGCTCCTCGAGGTAGTCTCCCCGCAGATCTTCTATGGTGATGTAGACTACCAGCCGAGGTAGCTCCGTCGCTAGTGCAGGCTGCTGCAGAGCTACGAGAGCCAGTAGTGAGGTCAGTAGTAGACGTACACTCCTCTGGGGTAGGGGATTCTTCATCACACTCATGGCAGGGTAGGTAGGGGCATAAGGAATGAAGGGAACCACCCTGCACGCCCTAGACCGAGGACGAAGAGTGACACTGCGATCAGATAGACGCTTGGGTTGATTACCTGTCCGACACTTAGGGCGACGATGGGGAAGGCCACCAAGGGGATGAGTAGAACCATCGAGATGATACGACGTACCTTCATCGTACGGCTACCGAAGGGCATGAGTACAGCCAGCACGAGGTAACCTGGATGGAGGGCAAGGAGGTTCCAGTTCGGGAAGACCATAGGGTGCTCCGAGAAGAAGGAGATGTAGAAGAGTAGGCATCCGCCTAACCCGGCTACCAAGTAGATCAAGAACTCTAGGATACCATAGATCTTCCACCCACGTGCACGCAGTGCATAGATCGTCAGACAGAGGATGAGTAGTAGACTGAAGGCAATGAGTGGGTGTGTGAAGTTGAAGCCTCCGCGAGGGGTCGCAGGTGCGCCCTCAGTCTTGATGTACTGCTCGCAGGGCTTGAGCCACACGGTGTCAGTTGCTCCCATACGTCCATAGGAGGATGTAGCGAGGATCTCTGCGGCATCTGTAGGGATGAAGAGACGCTCTAGGGGGTGCATCGTCTGGTCTAGCTCAGAGCCCATAGCTAGGTCGGTACCCAGCACGAGCCACGGAGAGCCGGCCTCTAGAGCATTGATGACCTGACGCCAGGTAGTCGGCCGTAGATAGTGGCTGTTCTGATCGTCGAAGTGCAGGGCTACCATATCCAGCGTCCCCTGTAGGTCGGGGGGGAGGGATAGGGTCTCGAAGTAAAGGTCTAGGGGACGTGTGCTACAGTTATTGCGAAAGGCATTGTAGCGGTAGACTCTATTATCGGGTTGGATATTCTTCAGTAGGAGAGCCCACATGCGGCTACGCTGTCCGCTCGTAGTGGCGAGGATGACCTCACGGAGCTCTCTGCCTGCGTAGGACTCTCGATATGCCTCCGTGGGCATGGGGAGCACGATGTAGTCGGTCTTGCCCTGCACGTAGCGCAGGAGGAAGTCCTCGGAGAAGTCGAAGATCCCATAGTTGAAGACCACATCTAACCCCTGCTGAGCATCCTGTACTCGTAGTCCTGCGTGTCCATAGACGGTATAGATCTCATCGTCACTGGGTGCAGCGGCGATGAAGGAGATCTTGGCCGAAGGACTGAGCATGGAGGGGATACGCATCAGTACGGAGGGGTCCTGTGCCGAGGCTGTCCCTACCCATCCCATGAGGACACAGAGTGCCATCATGAGGGTCTGTAGAGGTCGATATAGACTCTGTGGGGATGATGTGAGTCGCTGATAGAGTGCTCTAATATGCATAGCCAATATCTCAGAGGGATGATAATGCTCTAGCACCATGATCAACGTTAGAGCTACCCTCCGATCGCACACAAAGATAAGAAAACTATCTAGCTCTGAGGCACTGCCCTAGCTCTATATACCTCCCTCTGAGGCTCTCTCCTGTGCCTAGATGGTACACTTAGTAGGGGCAATATGCTGTGTGCTGACGTATTACGTACTATCTTTGCACTCACTATCTACGTAGTATTCACATAACGCTATCATAAATTATTCACTGACTTACTCCGTGATGAAGAAATCGCTGTTTCTGCTAGCCTGCCTCTTCGTGATGGTCGGCTGTACCCCCTCGAATGCTTCTCCTACTCCTCCCGCACCTCCTAAGCCAGCCCCACAGAAGCTTAAGCCTATGGCGAAGCTTCCAGCTAAGCTAAGTGAGGCTACCCGTACCTTCTTCGCTGGCTCTCTCGCCGAAGTTTCTTCCCCTGAACCCGTAGCACCCGAGCATAAGCTCAAGCTCTCCGAGCTAGAGGCATACCGCAATGCGATGTGGCAGCTCTGGCGTGAGTCTAACAAGGCCTTTAGTGAGGAGAAGCTCCCAGCTCTAGCCCTCATCTCCGAGACGATGCGCAGCCATGTCTGGAACCTCCCCAATGAAGAGGATGGTGGGCAGTCTTTCCCCGCACGGATGCCTTTCTATTATGGGTATAAGGGCGCACGTCCCTCTGCTGGCTATCCCCTCTTCCTCTACCTACATGGATCGGGAGATAAGGGGCCTGAATGGGAAAACGGGCGCCGCTTCGCTGGTCAGTTCAAGGACGGCCCCTCGATCTACTTCGTTCCCCAGATCCCCAATGAGGGTCAGCTCTATCGCTGGTGGCAGCGCTCCAAGCTCCATGCTTGGGAGAAGCTTCTGCGCCTAGCCCTCCTATCTGACGAGGTTGATCCCCTACGTATTTACTTCTTTGGGATCTCCGAGGGCGGGTATGGCTCACAGCGTCTCGCTTCGTACTATGCTGACTATCTAGCGGGGGCAGGGCCTATGGCAGGTGGCGAACCCCTCATCAATGCCCCTGTGGAGAACTGCCAGCACATCGCCTTCTCCCTACGTACGGGATCGAAGGATAACATGTTCCACCGAGATCGACTGACTCAGATCACCAAGGACGCCTTCGAGGCACAGCAGGCACGATACCCGGGCTACTACAAGCACTTCATCCAGCTCATTTCAGGCTCTGGTCACGGCATCCCTTACGAGCCTACTACACCTTGGCTAGCTCAGCATAAGCGTACTCCCCATCCTAAGAGTGTGCGCTGGGAGGACTACCCAGTCGATGGTGTCTATCGTCAGGGATTCTATAACCTCCAGCCCCTCGAGACCCCAGAGGATATAGAGCGATTCTTCTATGATGAGGAGATCGCGGGCAATACGATCAACCTCAAGATCTCCTCTGTCACCTACACCTCAGTGGAGAATAGTCCTCAGTGGGGCTTCCCTATGCGCTATGAGAAGACCTTCACCCCGGCGACCTCGGGTAAGATCCGTGTCTACCTCAGCCCCGAGCTTGTGGACCTCTCTAAGCCCGTACGCATATTGATCAATGGCCGAGAGGTGTACTCTGCCCAGCCCACCCTGAGCTGGAAGGTGATGGCCGAGAGCTGTACAACCTTCTTTGATCCTCAGCGTCTCTTCCCCGTGGCACTAGACCTCTCCTATTAGGTCGTATCTACCATGATATGCTACCTACCTCACCCCTATTTATTAGGAGTATCGGTTAGGCCTTAGCATACTGATAAAAGCAGTTCGCCCCCGAGTAGTGCCTAAGACTACTCGGGGGCGAACTGCTATCTGTAGGTAGTCCCCTCCCTTCCTTGGCTTCCCCTCTTGGCTCTTTAGGGTAGGTCTCGGAAGACCTCTAGGGCGATGTAGGCGCAGGCCTCTGCATCGGCTAGAGCGTGGTGGTGATCAGCCAGATGATAGCCGACACGCTGGGAGACCGTCTCTAGGCGGTGGTTGGGGAGCTCGGGGAATAGGCGACGGGACTGACGGCAGGTGCAGTAGAAGGGATTGGTGTGCAAGGGGAGACCATAGGCGGCGAGGACAGCACGCAGACATCCTTCGTCGAAGCTACTGTTATGGGCTACGATGGGTAGATCACCTAGGCGGGGATGGATCTCCCGCCACACCTCGGGGAAGGTAGAGGCTGTGGCTGTGTCCGATGCTGTAAGCCCATGCACTGCGGTATTGTAGTAGCTGTAGAAGTCGGGTAGGGGACGGATCAAGCGGTAGTAATGATCGACGATGTGCCTGTCCTCTACGAAGACAAGCCCGATACTGCATACGCTGCTCCGCTCGCGGTTCGCTGTCTCGAAGTCTAGGGCTACAAAGCTATCCATAGGATTTGTTTCTTGGGCTAGGGGAGGGGAATGTCCCTACACCCCACCTAAATACTTAGTTGTGTCCCAAAGGTACGCACTTTCGTCGACCCCTCACTCGGTGATCCTTGCCCTATTTGTATAGTGGAACATTCTTGGATAGCGATGGTTACATCCCTATAGTGTAAATAGTTTGTAATGATCAGTATGATACTCATCGCCCTGCTTCTCCTACTAGCAGGTGTCGGTTACACGGGGTGGCATTTGGCAAACCTCGCTCCCCTTCCTCTTATTTGGCGCTGGGTCATAGGCCTTGGCTGGCTTGCGCTCTTTGTCCTCGTAGTGCTGAGCTTCGTCTTCCGTGCTCAGCTCTCTGTCGCTCTTACTCGCTTCGGCTATCCAGTGGCGACGAGTTGGGTCTTTTACCTCCTCTATCTAGTGATGATCTTCCTCGCCATAGATCTGCTCCGTCTCGTGCCACAGCTCCGTCCGTGGCTCGTGCCGAGCTGGCCACTCGTAGGCTGTGTTGCCCTCGTTATGGTGGGAGTCTTTGCCTGGGGAAGCTCTGTCTATCACTCGAAGGTGCGAGTGCCTCTAACGATCCAGCTCGATAAGCCCCTAGCACGCCCACTGAAGATCATAGGGCTCAGTGACCTACACCTCGGCTATACGATCGGGCGGGAGGAGCTAAGTCGCTGGGTCGATCTCATCAATAGTGAACGCCCAGACCTCGTCCTAATAGCAGGCGACATCGTGGATGGTGACGTGCGCCCTGTCCTAGAGGATGGTATGGCGGAGGAGCTAAATCGTATTGAGGCGCCTATCTATGCCTGCCTCGGAAACCATGAGTACCTAGGTGGTGAGGCTCACCGCCGACAATTCCTTGCCCAGACCAAGGTACAGCTCCTCTGTGACTCCGTAGCGACCCTCGGAGATCAGCTCTATATCATCGGGCGAGACGATGAGACCAATCCCCAGCGTAAGAGCCTAGCCCAACTCACGGCAGGCCTTGATCGCTCGAAGCCTATTCTACTCCTTGATCACCAGCCCCACCACCTAGAGCGGGCTCAGCAGGCTGGGATTGACTTCCAGCTCTCGGGACATACGCACCGAGGGCAAGTCTTCCCCATCAATCTCATTGTCGATAGGATGTACGAGCAGTCACACGGCTATCATCGCCGAGGCAGGACGCAGTACTATGTGAGTAGTGGTATCGGGATCTGGGGTGGTAAGTACCGCATAGGCACGCAGAGCGAGTATGTGGTGATCCAGCTCATGGGTAGGGCTAACTAATACACGTCCCTAGGGGATAACTGTCCCGTCGCTTTGCCTGCTGTGAGTGTGATGTCGCAGGCTTTTCGCTAGCCCTTCCCAAGACCTATAATGACCCCTCAGAGGGGACTCGGTATGTTCGCCCCCGTCACCTATGTCAAGGTGGCGGGGGCGAATATTATATGTCCTATCCTCCCTTATCGGAATGTCCTCTATCACTCTCTCGGAATGTCCGATAAAGAGGAAGGTGGAGAGGCTGTTTTGAGGCCATTGGCTCTACCCAGTCTTCGCTCTCCTTATATCCCCCTGCTTACGATCTTCATTCAGGGCTGAGTATGGAATCATTAGAAGCAAAGGATCAAGTGATCGAGGAGCATACACCGAAGATAGAAGTAGGAAATCATTAGAGGTCGAGGATCAAGTCATCGAGGGACATGCACTCAAGATAGAAGCCTCTGTACTCTAGGTGTTTATTTACCAAGTATATACCTGCTACCTAGGAGGGAAAAGTATACACGTGTGTACACAGTAGTATACCCACGTGTACACAAGTGTATACACGCGTGTACACTACCTCGCTCTCAGTATGTCCCCAGTAGAGCTCTTTGGTATGTCTCTTCCTCGGGGCTAGCATCTAGGAGCACCAGAGACACTGCTGGGGCTTCCTTGGCCATGAAGTGCTATGCCAAGGGAGTGGAAGAGTGGGGGATACTAGGAGTGATCATGTGTCGGCTCTGGGGCTTCGTTATGGGAGATGAAGGACTCGGTGAATGGAGGTGGCTGATGCTCTAGCTATATGGGTGGATGAGCCCCCGTAAGATCGGGCTCTAGCGGTGTCGAAATCACTGCTTTTTCGTATGTTTGTAGAGGAAAGTATGGACTCTACTAACTCATATACCACTATTCCAAGACATATGCGCAAGACAATCTTTACCCTACTCGCTGCTTGTGGCCTTACCCTCGGTGCTCAGGCTGATGAGGGGATGTGGCTCATGGAGCAGCTCGCTAAGAAGTATCCCACCCTCGTCTCTCGGGGGATTCAGCTCAAGGAGTATGACCTCTACAACCCCAACGGCACCTCGCTCAAGGATGCCGTCGTGAGCTTCGATGGGGGCTGTACGGGAGAGATCATCTCCTCGCAGGGACTTGTCCTGACCAACCACCACTGCGGCTACGATGCTATCCAGCAGCTCAGCAGCGTGGAGCACAACTACCTCGAGCAGGGCTACTGGGCAAAGAGCTTCGCCGAGGAGCTTCCTGCCAAGGGGGTCGTCGTTACCTTCATCGATCGTATTGAGGATGTGACCCCCTATGTCTTGAGCGAACTGAAGAAGGTAAAGAAGGGAACGGGCATGGAGTTCCTCTCTCCCAAGTACCTCAATGGTCTAGCCCAGCGCAAGTATGCCTCCATCTATGCCAAGGGGCAGGCAGGTATAGAACTTGAGATCAAGCCCTTCTACAACGGGAACAAGTACCTGCTCTTCGTCAAGAAGGTCTATTCGGATATTCGCTTCGTGGGCGCACCCCCGAGCGCCATCGGGAAGTTCGGAGCTGATACGGACAACTGGCGGTACCCACGTCATACGGGGGACTTCTCCATCTTCCGTATCTACGCCGATGCCAATGGCAATCCCGCACCCTACTCGGAGCACAACATCCCCCTACGCCCCAAGCGTTGGTTCAACATCTCTACCTCAGGTGTAGAGAAGGGGGACTTCGCTCTGATCATGGGCTTCCCCGGTCGTACGAACCACTATGCACTGCCCAGCGAGATCAAGGAGTGGCGTGAGATCGACAACGATATCCGCATCCGCATGCGTGGGATCCGTCAGGAGGTGATGCTCCGTGAGATGCTCGCAGACCCGAAGATCAACATCATGTATGCTGCTAAGTATGCCCGCTCACAGAATGGACATAAGCGTGCTATCGGCGCCAACTGGGGGATTAGCCGTCTAGGCTTCACCGCTCCTGCCGAGCGCCTACAGTCCTATGTGCAGGACTGGGCACAGCGTCAGACGGACAAGAAGGCGAGAGAGCGATACACGGGAGCTATACGAGACATCGACCGCTCCATAGAGGAGCGAGCCAATATGCGTCGCCAGCTATGGTACCTAGACGAAGGGATCTACCAAGCCATCGAGGCTACGAGAGCTCCAGGGCTTGACCTACAGGCAGCAGCACTGAGTAAGTACTTCAAGTCCTACTGCAATGAGGACTATTCGCCCTCAGTAGATGCCAAGATTGCCCTAGCCGTCCTCACAGAGTACACCGCTCAGGTCGATCGTAAGGACTGGCCACAGGCTCTGGCCGATGGACTGCAGAAGTATGGGACACTAGAGGCCTATGTCAATGCGCTATTTACCCAATCTGCCTTCACCTCCGAGGAGGGCTATGCTCGCTTCGCTAAGCTCAGCGAAGAGGAGCAAAAGAAGGCTCTGGCCGAAGATCCACTAGCAGTCTTTGCCACCTCTGTGCGAGGAAAGCTCCAGGAACTCAGGGAAGCCCTTCGCCCCTATGACACGAGGATCGATCGTGCTCGCCGTGACTACCTCGAGGGATATGGTCTAGCGAACAAGGCACAGGGTACAGCGAATGGACTAGAGGATGCTTGGCCCGATGCCAATAGCACCCTCCGCTTCACCTTCGGAGAGATCAAGGGCTACAGCCCCGCAGATGGAGTCGAGTACCACGTGCCTACGACCCTTGAAGGAGTGATGCAGAAGGAGAACCCCAAGTCCTGGGAGTTCGCCGTGCCTAGTCGCCTCAAGGAGGTCTACCAGCAGAAGCTCTATGGAGAGAATAAGCGCTGGGCAATAAAGAAGGCCGACGGCAGCTATGTGATGCCTGTGAACTTCTGCGCTACGACCCATACAACGGGCGGGAACTCAGGTAGCCCCGTCTTCAACAAGTATGGGCATCTCATCGGGATCAACTTCGACCGTAACTGGGAGGGCGTAGCAGGTGACATCAACTACCTGCCCGACTACCAGCGCAGCATCATCTGCGATATACGCTATATCCTACTCATCATCGACGAGGTGGGTGGTGCTCGCAGACTGATCGATGAGCTTACCCTCGTCTCTGACCCTAAGTAACAAGCAATATGGACTCCTCTAAGCCACATCTAGTCGTACTCTCGGGAGCTGGGATGAGTGCCGAGAGCGGACTCTCCACCTTCAGAGATAGTGATGGACTCTGGGCAGGCGCCTCCCCCGAGGAGGTCGCCTCTGTCGAGGGGTGGGCACGAGATCCCCAGCGGGTGCTTGACTTCTACTCCCAGCGTAGACGGGAGTTCGTCGGCGCTGAGCCCAATGAGGGACATCGCCTACTAGCAGAGCTAGAGGATCGCTATCGGGTCACCATCATCACGCAGAACGTGGATGATCTACACGAGCGAGCAGGTAGCAGTCAGGTCATCCACCTACATGGAGAGCTGATGAAGAACCGCTCGGTACGTGACCCCTATACCACCTATCCAGTAGAGCCAGGTGCGCCCGACCTCCAGTTGGGCGACCTAGCTCCTGATGGGACTCAGCTACGTCCCTTCATCGTGTGGTTCGGTGAGGAGGTGCCGAATATGATTCCTGCCATCGAGGCCACAGAGCGAGCTGATCTCTTTGTCGTGATCGGGACTTCGCTCGAGGTCTATCCTGCGGCAGGCCTCCTAGCCTATACTCCACCGAGTTGTCCCGTTTACCTCATTGATCCCAAGCCCGTACACAGCAGCTACCGCCCCGACCTAATCCAGATACAGAAGGGGGCTAGTGAGGGAGTTCGGGAGCTGTGTCATCGCCTTAGCCAAGCCAAGGACTAGGATGGTATCGAAGAAGCAGAAGTGGTATGTCGTCTGGGCTGGACATGAGCCCGGGGTCTATGAGAGCTGGAGTGAATGCCAAGCGCAGATCACGGGCTATTCGAATCCTAAGTTTAAGGCCTTCGGTAGCGAGCAAGAGGCACTGCGTGCCTATGAGGATGGCGCCTATGCCTTTGCTCGCAGGCATAGTGTGCCCGAGGAGATGCAGAGTACGACCTCGACCCCAATACCCGAGGCGATCGTCGTAGATGCAGCCTGCGCTGGCAATCCTGGGGTGATGGAGTATCGAGGGCTTTACTTGCCCTCTCGTACCACGCTCTTCGAGATGGGCCCTTTCCCCCTAGGGACAAACAACATCGGGGAGTTCCTCGCTATCGTCCATGCCTTAGCACTAGTGGAACAGCGCCAGCTCAAGGGGCTTGTCATCTATTCGGATAGCCAGATTGCCCTCACGTGGGTCAAGAAGAAGCGATGCAAGACCCTCCTTCCCCGTAATGAGCAGTCAGAGCCCCTCTTCGATCTGATTCATCGAGCAGAGAATTGGCTGAATACCCATGCCTATACGACCCCCATCTACAAGTGGGATACAGTCAGTTGGGGAGAGATCCCCGCTGACTATGGTCGCAAGGGCTAGCCCCCACTTTGGGCTAGCCCCCCGAATCACTATATCTTTTCGTGTATATCTTTTGTGGAATGCGCTCCTACCGCTTAGGAGCGCATTTGTTGTATGTCCTTTCCTGTGCTGCTAGCAGTCTGTGCCTGATATATGCTGTCTTCTAGAGTCATCAGTTGAGGCACTTGGATCGCAGACTAGGGAAGAAAGGTGTAAGGCTTGGCGAATGATTAGCGGGTAGATAGGCAAAGATGATTTCCCAGCATCACCCGTGGCTAGGCTAGATGTGTTTTCTATGGAGTCTTGAGAGGCTTGGCTACTAGGTATACACAAGAGTGGTGTAATATGTAGCTGGCTAAAAGCCTTCTCTGGTATTCTTGAGGTTGCCTAGTTCGGAACTCTAAGATAGGTGCATGCACCTACTTGAATGCTTCCTGCACATTCTAGGGATTCTGTCTTGCAGGCATCTGTAAAGGTGGATAATAGTAGCCTCTTAAATGCCTGCTAGGGCATTCTAAGCACTTCAATGGCTAGTATTGAAGGCAAGGCACAATCTCCTCTTAAATGCCCGCTATGGCATTCTAAGCATACCAATGGCTAGTATCTTAAGGCAAGGATAGTTGGCCTGCTTAAATCCTCTCTATAGCACTCTGAGTATCTCCTCTGTCCTCGGGTCCCTCCGGCCATCAAAGAACTTATCTAAGAGCCTTGAAAAGACTCCGCAGGGCTCTGCTATATCGAAGAGTGTTAGGGAGGAAAAGAACTTGAGTGCATCTATCTCTCCAAATATCTGCTCTGCCTGGCACTCCTCTAAGCCCAGCAGTATCAGCGTGAGCTCTCGTAGCCTTTGACCTAGAAGGGGGTGGGCGAGATATTCCCTTGCCTCTTCTAAAGAGGTGATACCGTAAAACTGAGATATTGCACTAGATCCTACCCCCCTTAGCTGAGGAAAAATATACCACATCCAATGACTGCGCTTTTGCCCCGAGATTAACTCTTCTCTGGCGATCGGATAGCCGAGCTCCTGCGCCTCTAAGAAGCGAGAGAGGTCATACTCCATAGCTTTATGCTCCATATTGTTCTAAAGATCTTGTGTGAATACTCACCGCTAAGATAAAGGGTGGGTAAAAGCCTTATATTGATGCTGTCTCTGACCTTACTTCCTCCCATTCCATAAAAGGAAAGCTCCAAAGTCCTAATGAAAGGACTTCGGAGCTTCATCTGAGGTTCCTGGCGGAATCGAACCGCCGTAAACGGTTTTGCAGACCGGTGCCTAACCACTCGGCCAAGGAACCTTATTGCGCTTTTGCGGTGCAAAGTAACGAAAAACCTTTCACATGCACAAATATCGCAGGCCTTAGGGTAGGTGATGATAGGTGGAGGATGAGTAAGTAGGTTCACCCCACTAACTGAAACTCTTTACATGAGTGGCATAAGAGTCGAATGTCTATCGACTCAAGGTAAAGAATTTTATTTGCTCTTAAACTCTAGTTTGGAGCCAGGACCGACGCATGATCTCGCTCGCACACTCCAGCCTTTGGATCTTCAGGGGTATTATTTCATATCCCAGGGAGCCTTAGCCCATCACTAGAGATCCTAGGTATTATCCCCAAGGAATAGACATACAAGCGAGCCCAACAGAGGATATACTTAGAGCGAGGTAGTGTACACGCGTGTATACAGTTGTGTACACGTGGGTATACTATTGTGTACACACGTGTATACTCATCCCTCCTAGGTAGGAGGTATATGCTGGGGATCTCTACTCCTAGGACACGGATACTTCTATCTTCGGCGTATGCTCCTTGACGACCTTGCCTTCGCACTATAGTGATTTCATGCGTCAGCCTTGGTTTGGAGCCTCTAGTTTAGAGGCAATAATAATTTGTTCTAAGTAGATATAAGGTCTTATCTTTGTGATCAGTTGGTGTATCATTATCGTAATAATAACATAAGAATGGCAGGTTTATTCAACGAATCAGACTTTGACTTGATCGCCCAGTATGCACGTAAGAACCAGAAGGATGTGCCAGAGGTATACGACGAGCTGAAAGCAGTGTATAATAAGCTTGGGGATATCATGGACGGGCTAAAGGAACTCGGATACCATACTAATATCATAAGAAAGCCTACGAATCAAGCAAACGAGTATGGTGAATATCATTGGGGGCAAGTGTATCCTAAAGAAGAGATACATTACAACGAATGTTATAAAAGAGTGTTTCTGGCAGTGGTGGCACTTACTGGCAGTGGCTTTGAAATTCACTTTGATTGTAATGAAAAACCTCCATACAAATGTAAATGTGATACAGAGGCAAAGAGAAAGATACAGAAGGAAACTTGGTTGCAAATACCTAAAGCAGAAGCCTCCACTTATACTTGTGAGAGGTTAGTCAGGAAAGTCGATGACTATATTCAGAAAAATTGGGTGGCCTTCAATCAGTTCGCTAGAGAGTTTGGCATCAAGGAAAGTATTAGAATCTTAGAAGAAATGGATAGGGAAGTGGAAAATACCAAGAAGCTACTTTTGGCTAATCACAACGTCGTGCTTACGGGAGCCCCTGGGACGGGTAAGACCTACTTAGCTAAAGAAGTGGCTAATGAGATGGGGGCAGAATACAAGATCGTGCAGTTTCATCCCTCCTACGATTACACTGACTTCGTGGAAGGTTTGCGTCCGCTGAGTCGAGGGGATAGCTTAGGTTTTCAGCGGATGGATGGTGTCTTCAAAAAGTTCTGCAAGGAGGCTCTTCATGCAGATAGCTCACACCCTTATGTCTTCATCATCGATGAAATCAATCGAGGTGAGATCTCCAAGATCTTTGGGGAACTATTTCACTCCATTGACCGAGGGTATAGGGGAAAGAAGGGACGAGTAAACACCCAGTATCAGAACTTGGTCAAGGAGGATGACGAATTCTATGAAGGCTTCTATGTCCCTGAGAACGTGTATATCATCGGTACCATGAACGACATCGATAGGAGCGTCGATAGTATGGACTTTGCTCTGCGTAGAAGATTTGCGTGGAAAGAAATCACGGCAGAAAGTCGGATCTCTATGCTGGATGATGAGACGGCTTGGGGTGGCAGGAAGCCTGAGCAAAGCGTGATCGAAGAACTGAAGAGAAGGATGACGAACCTTAATAACTGCGTCATCGATCAGTATCCTGATCAGGAATCAACCCCGACAGCGAGCAAAGATAGGATCGGACTGACGAAAGCCTATCAAATTGGAGCTTCGTACTTCCTCAAGTATATGATGTATGGTAACTTCGATGACTTGTGGGAGTATCATCTGAAGGGGCTGCTGTACGAGTACTTAAGAGGGACCTCTCACATAGAAGAGAAGATAGAGCGGCTACACGCCGCATACAATGATCCCCAGTAGTGATTACCTACGATTATAGCCAGGCTCCCATCAGTCCTGATGAGCGCCGAGATTTAGAAGTCATCGCAGGGGTAAGGATCGAAGACATTACAATAGAGGACTATCCGAATCTCCTCGTTTTCCCCGACTCCTTCGATAGCTATGATAGAGATTTAGCGAGGAAGGAAGTGTGTGCCATTAGCGCAGATGGGAGCAAGCTCTTTACCAATAGTATCGTTGGCTTCATCGGTAGGAATAAAACGCATCTGTCTATTCACTCTCGATTTGCCAAAGGCGGAGTGGAGGACTTCTTCTTGCACTACATGCTTCAGAGAGTCGCTCGGATTAATCTGTTTAATCTATCTCATGCGATAGACGAAGATGCAGTCTTTGACTTTCTGATATATATGTTCCCACAATACCTGAAGAAAGCCCTTAGCCAAGGTGTCTATAAGAAGTATGTGCAGAGGAAGTGTAATGATGCGCATATGAAAGGGAGCATTGATCTTAATCGGCATATCAGGTACAATGAGCCATTTAATGGTCAAGTCGCCTACTCAACTCGTGAGCACAGCTATGACAATGAGATGACACAGCTGATTCGTCACACTATAGAATTTATCAAGAGTTATAGGAATTGTAGTCTACTGAATGGGGATCTTGGCACTCAAGAGGCGGTCTCCCAGATATGCGCTGTTACCTCCTCCTATCTCCCTGCTCAGCGAAGCTCCATCATCAACAAGAACCTACGACCGATGGTACATCCCTACTATAGCGAGTACTTGCCGTTGCAGAGGCTATGTCTCCAGATACTTCGCTATGAAGAGCTGAAATATGGACAAGAGGACGATGAGGTGTATGGGGTACTGATTGATGCTGCATGGCTGTGGGAGGAATACTTAGCTCTTATACTATCCGAGGAGTATAACCACTACTTGAAGGGAAAGAGAAAGAGTTTTTATCTCTTCGAGGGCTGTCAGCAGATTATACCAGATTTTCTGTCCTTGGATAAGAAGATCGTGGCTGATGCTAAGTACATTCCTCTTGATGAAGCGGATGAGTATGGTGAAGACAAGGCAACCTCTATCTATTATAAAACGATTACCTACATGTATAGATTCTGCTCGAATACAGGTTTGCTACTTTACCCTCATCCCCATGAGGCAAAGGAGCCGAAAATCCTTAAGATCAAGACAGAAATGGAGTGTACCCATAGAGGGCAAATCGTGAAAGTAGGTCTAGGTATTCCATCCAACTATCAAGACTTCGATGCTTTCTGTTCGTCTATGAAGCAGTGTGAGCAGGACTTTGTCAGTCGCTGTGCACGTTCAAAATGGTAGTCTTCAATAAAACGAGAGAGGCTACTCCTTAATATTAGGAGTAGCCCCTCTTATTTAGAAAGTGTTAGAAAGAGATGTTATTCGTCGAGTTCTTCACCGTTGTCTAGGAGTTCCTTGTGGAAGGCTTCGTCAGCGAGGATGTCGGCAAAGTTAGACTCAGTCTCAGCCTTGAA
>NZ_CAJZFJ010000015.1 GCF_915070105.1 uncultured Porphyromonas sp. | reverse complement strand
AGCATCTCGGCTACCTCATCGAATACCTTCGCTATCAGTCTAAGGGCTTTAAGAAGGACGAACCCAACGAGCGCACGGGCTTCTACCGTAACGATGTCGTGGGGAAGCTCCGCCTACACACGGACGAGGAGGCCACGATCCGCCAAGCCCTAGAGCTGAAGCTGGGCTTCGCCAACGAGTACTCCGACGAGAGCTATGTGGGCCTGAGCGAACGAGACTTCGCCTCACGCCCCTACTATCGCTATCGGGGCGCCCAGATGGACCACATGAGTACACGACACATGCAGAGTGCCCTCACTCACCTGATCGACCTCGATGGAGGACTCAAGGTGACGACGAGCGCCTACTACAATTACTTCTGGCGCAACTGGTACAAGCTGAGTGACGTACGTGTCGGAGACCAAAAGGGTGAGAAGCGTAGCATCGAGGAGGTACTAGCTGACCCCGAGACCAACGCTCGCTACCTAGATATCCTCACGGGCGCCACCGACCGACTAGGCGAGGCACTGATGCTGAGGGCTAACCAGCGCTCCTACCATTCGCGTGGGATACAGACGAAGGTGGAGTACCGCCTACCCTTCCTCTCGAGCTACCTCCAGCTGGAGGCAGGTGCCCGCTATCATGCTGACCTAGAGGACCGCTTCCAGCACGACGATAGCTATTCGATTGAGGGTGGGAAGATGAGCCTATTCCGAGCAGGGCTCCCCGGCTCACAGAGCAACCGTATCACGACAGCCCATGCCTTCGCTTCCTATCTCCTTGGGAAGTGGACACGGGCAGGATGGACGATCACCGCTGGGTTTCGTCTGGAGGATGTAGAGCTGTATAAGCGAGACTACACGACCCAAGACCCCAGACGTACTGGCCACCTACGCATCGAGGGAAGTAACCACGCTACCGCACTACTGCCTAGCCTAGGGATCAATTATAGGATCCTTCGCCCGCTCTCGATATTTGCCGGTGTTCATCAGGGCTTTGCTCCCCCAAGCGTGATGACCTACTACAAGCAGAAGCCCGAGAAAAGTATCAACCTAGAGGCTGGTCTACGTCTCACTACAGAGGATCTGAAGGTAGAGGCAATCGGCTACTACAACGACTACTCCAACATGCTCGGCAGTGACCTCGCTGCCGCAGGTGGACAAGGGACACTAGACCAGTTCACGGTAGGAGCAGCACGTGTCCAGGGGTTTGAGTTCTTAGCCTCTTGGCAACCCCTGCCTAAGAGCTGGGAGGTACGCCTACCAGTGCAGGTCAGCTATACCCTAACAGATACACAGATGAAGAACGAATTCTATTCCTCCGCTTGGGGGGAAGTCTTCGCAGGGGATGAACTACCCTATATCTTCCGACATGCAGTGAATGCCCAGCTGGGGCTAGAGTATAAGTGGCTAGAGGCTAACCTCAGTATCCGCTACAACTCAGACATGCGTACTACCCCAGGGCAGGGACGTATCGCCAAGGCACATCTTATCCCTAGCCATACCATCCTAGACGCATCACTCAAGGCGCGCATCAACCGCTACCTCACCCTAAGCCTCAACGCTGTGAACCTAGCGAACAAGGTATATCTCGTCTCCCGTCATCCCTCAGGCCTCAGACCTGGTCACCCCTTCGGCATCTATGGCGGAGTACGTATTAACCTCTAACGCCTCCTAGCAAGACATGAAGCAATCACTCAGACATATCATACGCCTCTGCCTCCTGATCCTCCTTGCCCTTCCCCTCAGTGCGCTGGCACAGCAAGCGAGCCGGATCACAGGTATCGTACGTAGCAACCGTGGCGAAGCCTTAGTCGGTGTCACCGTACGACTCGTGGGGACAACGCAGGGGACGCTCACGGACAGCGAAGGGAAGTTTGGTATCACAGCCCGTATGGGAGATATCCTGCTATTCACCAGTGTGGGCATGCAGGCAAGGAAGGTGAAGATCACTAGCGAACGTCTCACCATTACCCTCGAGGAGGACAACAAGCTCATGGAGGAGGTCGTGGTGACGGGCTATCAGAAGATCCGTAACCGAGTCTATACAGGTGCCGCCTCATCTGTGAAGATGAAGGACATACACCTAGAGGGGACACAGGACATATCTCGTATGCTAGAGGGACGTGTACCTGGCCTGTCAATCCAGAGCATTTCTGGTACATTCGGTGCTGCACCTCGTATCAATATCCGAGGTGGGGCATCCATACTAGGTAATGTACAACCTCTGTGGGTAATCGATGGAGCGGTCTATGAGGACCTCGTACACCTTAGCCTTGATCAGCTAGCATCGGGAGACGCAGCGACGCTCATCAGTTCTGCCGTCTCAGGGCTCAATGCCTCCGACATACAGGACATACAGGTACTGAAGGATGCTTCTGCGACCTCTATATACGGAGCACGAGCACTTAACGGGGTGATCGTCGTGACGACTAAGTCGGGACGTAGGGATACACCTCTGAGGGTAAGTTATGCCACGGAGAATACCATGCGCCTCCGACCTAGCTATAGCCAGTATGACCTATTGAACTCACAAGAGACGATGGGGATCTACGAGGAGATGAGGCAGAAGGGCTACTTCAGCCTCGCCAGCAGTCTCTATGGACGTCGTGGTGGGGTATACCATCTACTCAATAGAGCTCTCTCCGAATACGATCCCGAGACGGGTACTTATAAGCTAGAGAACACACCAGAGGCACGTAGAGCCTTCCTAGAGCAGCACGAGCGAGCCAATACCGATTGGTTCAGAGAGCTCTTCCGCCTGACACCTACGACGAGCCACACCGTGAGCTTCAGTGCAGGTGGGCGGAGTAGTGCCACCTATGCTTCGCTGGGCTTCTTCTATGACGGAGGCTGGACAGTGGCGGATCGGGTGCAGCGCATCACCGCCAACCTCAAGAATACATTCTATCTCGGGGATCGCCTGCAGGTCACACTATCTGCTCAGGGGAACATCCGTTCACAGAGTGCGCCAGGTACCCTACCACAACGAAAGAATACTACGCTGGGGCTCTTCGAGAGAGACTTCGATATCAACCCCTTTAGCTATGCTCTGGGTACGAGCCGTACGCTCCTACCTTCGGAGCGATACCGCAACAACTGGGCACCCTTCAACATCCATCAGGAGTACCGCTCCAACCACATGGACATCGGGGTACTCGACTTCAAGGCTCAAGCCGAAGCCAGCTACAAGGTACGCCCATATCTCGAGGCACGTGCCCTCGTCTCCACCCGACAGGCTTACACCTCTATGACCCACGAGATCACGGAGCAGTCTAACCAAGTCCTTGCCTACAGAGCTATGGAGACTCCCGAGGTAGCCGCGGCCAACATCTACCTGCTACGTGACCCCGAGCATCCCGAGCGACGCCCCGAGGTTGCCCTGCCTCATGGGGGGATACTTAAGAAGGATGAGACGAGTCTGAAGAGCTATCTAATGCGTCTGGCTCTTGACTACGACCGCCATATAGGGATGCACGACCTCAAGGTCTTTGGCTTCACGGAGATCCGCTATGCCGATCGCTCGCATACTCCCTTCACGGGCTACGGTGTGCAGTACGATCGTGGTGGGCAAATCAATACTGACCCTCGCATATTTAGTAAGCTCCTTCGTGAGGGGGAAGATTACTTCGCTTACTCCAGACGTTACGATCGGGGAGTGACGTTCTCTGCGAGCACCACCTACGGCTACGACGGGCGATATATCCTCAATGCCCTGATTAACATGGAAGGGTCAAATGCCTCGGGTCGCAACGCTCGTACCCAATGGCTCCCAACGTGGAATATCGGGGGGAAGTGGAACATCGACCGAGAAGCCTTCTTCCATCCCTCTTCCCTACTCTCCCGTCTAGCTCTGCGCATGAGCTATGGACTCACTGCTAAGATGAACGAGGAAGCCGTCAATGCCAACTCGGTCTACCAAGGCACGACCACCACGCCTCGTCGCTATCAGGATCGAGAGAATGCTCTGCGCATTCGCCACCTAGAGAACCGTGACCTCACTTGGGAAAAGATGTACGAGCTGAACCTAGGGCTCGAGACAGCTTGGGCTCAAGACCGTGTGCGGGCTACAGTGGATCTGTACCAGCGTAATGCCTTTGACCTCATCGACCTAGTCCGCACATCCGGTATCGGGGGACAGTACTACAAGTATGCCAACTTCGGGGATATGCGTACTCAGGGGATCGAGCTATCGCTGAGCACGACGAACATAGAGACGAAGGAGCTCTCGTGGAGCAGCAGCCTTACCCTTAGCCTCATGAACCAAAAGATCACTAGACTACGTAATACCCCCAATGCTCTAGACATGGTCGCAGGACGTGGCAGAGGCAATCTCGTAGGCTACCCGAAGAGTTCGCTCTTCTCTTACAACTTCCAGGGGCTGAACAGTCACGGGCTTCCCACCTTTGACTTTGGACTCTACCCCACCAATCGTACGCAGGATGCCAACGTGTACAGTGCGGACTTCAGTGACACGCAGTACACTCGGAGCTACCTCACCTATCACGGGCCTATCGAGCCACAGATCATCGGCGGACTATCGAATACGCTACGCTACAGACAGTGGGATCTCTCCCTCTTCATCACGGCGCAGGCAGGCAATAAGATCCGACTCAACCCCACCTTCGACCCCACCTTCGCTGACCTCAATGTCTTCTCTGGGGAATACCGCGATCGTTGGATGAACCCTGGGGACGAACAGCGCACCGATGTACCTACGATCCCATCGCAGGATCTGATCAATGCTGTCGGTAGGGAGAATATCGAGCGTGCCTATAGCACCTACAACTACTCCCAGCTACGAGTCGCCGATGGGAGCTTCGTACGTCTGAAGCATGTCTCGCTGGGGTATCGGGTCTCCGAGGCCTTCGCTAAGAAGCTTCGCCTACACTCGGCTAAGCTACAGCTTAGTCTGACGAACCCCTTCCTCCTCTACTCCGACAAGCGTCTACGTGGACAGGACCCTGAGTATTATCGTGCAGGTGGGGTATCCCTCCCTACTCCTAGACAGTACACACTCTCGCTACAGATAGGATTCTAAGACAGCGGTATAGACCCTGCCTCAGGTACTCAGCTGGACTATCGGGGGAACCTCCTCACAGGTAGCCTCAGTACCTATCGAGAGGTTACGAGCTAACCTCGACAAGGGTTTACCCACTACCTCAAAGTACGTATAGACAACGATGATAAAGCGATCACTACTACTCGTCTCCTTAGCCTTCCTGCTCGGTGGCTGTCAGGGATACCTAGATAAGAACCCCGATGCTGCTCTGGACATCAGCATAGACACCGAGGAGAAGCTCCAGGAGCTCCTCACGGGAGCCTATCCCACGGCCAGCTACATCCCCTTCCTAGAGCCCCGTACAGACAATGTGGAGGAGCGCGTCAATGGTATTCAGTCTCGCCTAGGGGAGTCCATGTACCTCTGGGAGGATTACGACCAAGAGGATCTGGATACACCGCTCAGCTACTGGCGGGAGTGCTACCGAGGGATTGCCCAGGCTAACAAAGCTCTGGAGCTCCTCTCGACCTTCCCCAAGAATGAGCGCACACGTGCCCTCTATGGCGAGGCTTTCCTCCTAAGGGCTTACCTGCATTTTATGCTCGTGAATATATGGGCAGAGCCCTACGGACGCTCCACTTACAGCCCCGGCATACCCTATCTAACTAAGCCCGAGAAGCACGCCTTCGTGGACTACAAGCGTGGGACAGTCGAGGAAGTGTATGCCCAGATCGAGCAAGACCTCAAGCGGGGTATCTCCCTCGTCTCTGACCGCTACTATCAGCAGCCGAAGTACCACTTCTCCAAGCGAGCTGCCTATGCCTTCGCCTCACGCTTCTACCTCATGAAGGGGGACTGGAAGCAGTGTATCGCCTATGCCGACTACGTGCTAGGCAATGCCCCAGGAGCCACGCTACGTCCGTGGATCAGCTATCAGGAGCAGCTGGAGGGTCGCAGGGAGCGACTGCACGAGATCTACTGCGCTCCCCAGACGGCGGCTAACCTGATGCTTGCCTCTACGGAGTCCCGTCTCTCCCGCTCGATCGCCACCGATCGCTACGGGGCAACAGTGGGGATCGTGGACAAGATCTTCAAGCGAAAGACCATCAAGGATGACGACCAATCGGGAGATGCTACCCTTATCTACCCCTTCGTCTTTGCCCCCGAGCCCTATCGCACGACTCGCTATCTAGCTAAGTTCGACGAGCGAGCCACCCAACAAGAGACTTCCGAAGTGCACCCCCGAGGGCTAGCAGTGACCAATGTCCTCTTCACTACGGACGAAGTCCTACTCAATCGTATGGAAGCCTACACCATGCTCGGCGAGTATGATCGTGCCATCCTAGACCTCAAGACCTATACACTTAGCAAGCTCGGCTATGAGCCAGCTGTCCCGAATGATAGCTACACGCAGGGCTCTACCTCCGACTATGCACTCTATGCACCCTTCTATGGGCTTACGGTACGTCAGCTACCGATGATACGTACCATCCTGCATCTACGTCAGATGGAATTCTTCGAGGAGGGACTACGTTGGTTTGACCTGAGGCGGTTCAACATCGAGGTCACACGTAGCTCCAAGAGCAGCTTCTACCGTCCCCTCAAGAAGGATGACCCTCGCCAGTGTCTCCAGCTCCCCACCGAAGCGATTACCTCAGGGCTAGAGCCCAATCCAAGGGAGGGCAACAACCATCGTATCCGTCACTAAGCATCCCCCCAACGATGATGAAACAATCCATATACCTCACCCTCACCCTTGCCCTTAGCTTGACCCTAGCCTCTTGCTCGGGAGATAAGCTCAGCAAAGAGAGCGTCCTGCCCCCAGTGAGCGAGCAGAGGAGCGAGCTAGATCGCTGGTGTCAGGAGCATATTACTCGCCCCTACCAGGCCGAAGTGATCTATAGATGGGATCGCAACCATGCGGAGCGATCTACCCACACCTATCCCCCACGCCTGGAGCAGGTACGCCCCGTACTCGAGGCTCTGGAAGCGACAGTGCTCAGCCTCTACCGAGACAAGAAGTTCTTCACCAGCAGTGACTTCATCCCTGCCCACCCTCTACTACGCATTTACCTCTACGGTGGCGCAAACAGAGACGGACAAGGCGTAGATCTGCTCTTCAACCGCAAGGCTCCCTCCATCGAACTATACATCTATAATGTAGATACCTTCTCCCCCACTAGTCAGGTGGAGGTGTACCGTCTCATCCGTAGTGCCCAGCACCAGATCGGCCGACACCTGATGACCATACACCCCTACGACCATGACCGCTTCCTATCGTTGGGGCCAGACCGCTACAGCTCGACCACTGAGCCCTTTGCCGATGCCTATCGTAGCTATGAGAAGTCAGGGAGACTTAGAGAAGGTCTTGGTCTGAACCGCTACGCCTACAGCAGGGGCTTTTACTCCATCCTCGGGATGCTGGGTGCACGCGAAGATCTAGCAGAGATGTACAGCGTCACACTCACCGAGACCCCCGCAGCCATTACTCAGGCAGAGCAGGATGCTGCTGTCCCTGATGATGCAAACGGTGATGAGGATGCCAAGCGTCGCTATGCTGAGGAAGCAAAGGTGGCTCATGAAACCTTCGTACAGAAGCGAGCCTTCCTCTCCAAGTATATCGAGGATGCTTGGCGCATACCACTCCAACGCCTCCAGCTCCAGAGCCTGGAGCTCATGAACCAGTATCTCGACAAGCATCATGCGACACAGCCTTAGCCTCACCTTCGCTCTAGGGGTAAGTATCCTCCTAGGCGCATGCTCGAGGGACAATAAGATATTCCCCACCACACCTACCGAGCGAAGCCTTGCACGACAAGACTCGCTCAGGGAGGTATTGATCTCTGCTCCCCAGGGATGGGAAGCCCTTTATTTCCCTAAGACGGATTCCCTGCTCTTTACCAACCCGAAGGAGGAGATCGACCAGCATAAGTTCCCCAACCAACTCGGCTACGGAGGCTTCTACTATCAGATGACCTTTCACCGGGATGGTACACTTGACCTGCAAGGGGACTACACCGATGGTTCTGCAAAGACCGTCCAAAAGTCTACCTACGAACTTGGTCAGGCTGCCTATACTCGCCTAAGCTTCACTACTGGTAGCTACCTCACCCAGCTGATTGGGGAGCGATACGAGGGGGAGCTGGACTTCCTCTTCCGAGGCACCGATGCCGACGGACAGCTGGTCTTCGAGAGTCCTCGTACGACGGAGCCCGCCCGCTCCTACTTCGTCCTGCGTAGAGTCGCCAAGGACGCAGACCGCTCAGCTCGCCTCAGCCGTGCCGAGGGACATCGTCGAACCTTTGAGAAAATGCGCAACCCTCAGATACGGATCTATCAGGGAGGTCGTACGCTCTTCCTAAGCAACTATATAATGAAGTATAGCACAAGGAATGAGCTCACCTCCTACGGACGTAACCTCGTCTCCCAGCGCTATGCCCTATTTACGGCTGTTAGTCGTAAGGCCTTGATCCCCGATGGACCTCCCCAAGGGATCGTGGGGCTAGGATCGGGCTATGTGGGTACCCCCGAGGGGCTCACCTTCCTCACAGGTATCCGCTATAACTCAAAGTACGTCTTCTCGGACTTTGAGCGCAGGGGAGACCGCTTCTTTGCCGAACTTGTCGAGGTCTACGATGCTCCCTATCGCACGAGACGTCTGGTGAGCCGCCACCTGCACCCCGAGGGACAAGAGACCGGTATCATAGCCGAGCTATACGATGATCCCAATGCCACTCATGACTACTACTAATATGGTCACCACGATGAATAGACTTCTAAAGAGCCTCGTATGGCTCACAGCACTCGCCCTCGTAGGGTGCAAGCACTCCCCGATAGACTATCCCGTGGAGGACTATGACAAGCTCTTCCCATTCCGTGGAGTAGAGCGTCCAGACGGTCGCTATGAAGATATGACGATCCTCTCGGGTAACCCCGAAATGACACCCCGTACCTTCGTCTATCCAGGTGTGACGCTTCCTGGCACACCCCGCACCTACAGAGTCACCTTGACTTACTCCTTCAGCGAACCTGCGGATCTCCATCAAGGTGGCCTGCGCAAGCAGAGCGAAGTACGCTCACGCTGTGTCGTACGCTATGTCGGGGCAGACAAGCTACTGCATGAGCTGGGTACGGAGAAGACCCTTCAGGGTCCTAGCTTGATTCCCAATGACGGGAAGGAGCATACCCAGACACTGACGCTTAGCTCAGGTCAGCCCCTTTTCCTCCTCGTCAATGGCACAGCGGCCCGTGGCTCCACGATTCACGTTTCCCTACAAGCTGTCTCCACCGATGGCATCTTCGCCACACCGGTACTAGAGACACGTCAGACACAGAACTACGATGAGGGTGAGGCACGCTTGCCCGCTCCCTTCTGCAAGTACATTATACTCCCTTAGTGCAAATGAAGCCTTCTACCTCAATCCGCTCTTGGGCACTCCTCTTGGCACTCACTGCTATCACTCCTGCCTGCTCACGCTGGGAAGGTGAGGTGGTCGAGAGCCAATACCAGGCTCCACTCGTCCCCGATCCCACCTACACGTTTCAGCGTCAGGGGACGAGCAGTGTAGACCTACTCCTACCTCAGCAGGCAGCTTCTGCCTCTGAGACGCTTTACTCACGATTCCTTCGCACGGCCTATATCCTCAATGGTGCACGTTGGCAGGAACTCAAGCAACTCTTTGCCCAAGGGGGTAACAATGAGATTGCCCTAGAGCCTCTCATAGCTTCCTCCGCTCGGCAGAGTAAGTATCACTCAGCAATTCAGTCGGACTTCGCTCAGATCCTAGATGATGTACGCAGGGCTGCTGGCTACGACGGAGACACGTATGCTACAGAGCGGTATAACCGCAGAGCCAGCAAAGGACAAACTGGATTTATCGGCTACAACCAAGGGGACAACGATCGCTTCTTCGTCACTACCGATGGCTTCGCTCCCTCGGAGCTGTACCGAGGGATGACCTTAGGTGCAGTGTACCTAGACAAGGCTCTTGGGGAATACCTTGACGAGAAGTTCCTCACCGATAAGACGCTTATCCAGGCACACGAAGCCCCACAGCTTGTCCCAGGGCATAGCTATACGGCACTGGAGCATACGTGGGATCTTGCCTATGGCTACTACCTACAAGCGCAGAAGCTCCTCCAGTCCAACAGCCTCACGGGACTAAGGGGATCGGAGACGAAGCTCTTCAATGCCTTTGCTCTAGGTCGCCTTGCTATCACCGAGTACCGTTACGAGGAGGCTCTATCGCACCTACGTAGTATCCGTACGCTACTAGCGCAGGCTGTCGCAGCTCGAGCGCTGGAGGAACTCGTCGGAAAGAATACCCTAGCCAACCTCAACGAACGCCCCGAGGATGCCTTCCGCTTCGTCTCACGGGGTGTCGGCTATCTCTACGCTCTGCAGTTCACACGTCGCCCCAGTGGTGAGCCCTACCTTTCCCATGAGGAGGTCAAGAGTCTCATCGCTTCCCTCAAGGCGGGAGAAGGGCTGTGGGATAACTCGCTTAGGGAGCGCCTAGACAAGGTCGCCCGTAGTCTCTCCTCGACCTTTGCCCTCAGTCTCCCTACAAGGCTCTAAGCCCTCCCCTCTCCTAGATATCCTAAGAAGATCCTATAACAAGACAATGATACAGAACAGATTCAGACACGCCGCCCTAGCTCTAGCACTCCTCCTAGGTAGTGCGAGCCTATGGGGGCAAGCGAGCCGAAATAGGCCTGCGACTCGTCCCGAGACAGTAGGGGCAAGTATCCTCCTCAATGGAGGTCTCGAAGATCCCGCTGCCACTGCCCTTCCCCCCAAGCCTACCCGTCCAAGTGACTACCCCGAGGAATGCATCCCGAGGACGCCTGACGACGTCTTCTACGAGGACGAAGACGCGAAGGAGGGAGGGATCTATGAGAAGATCCTTGACTATGGTGACCAGCATGGCATCGAATACTCAGACGAGCAAATCGGGAGGTTCAAAGCCTTTGTTGATGCCTACGTTGCCTACCTAAAGGCGCTACAGGCATTTGAGAAAGCTCGTCCTACGGGCTGGTGGCTCTATCCCTCACAGAGTACCACATCCAGCAACCAGTTTGCCCGCACCTTCAGTGGTGCACATAGCGGGAAGGCTGCGATGAGGATCTCGGGCTACTTCAGTGTCGATCATCAGATATACACCTATCCCGATCCCCTACTTGTCCGACAGAAGGCTAAGTACCTCGTCTCCTACTGGTACCGAGGCAACTTCCCCAAGGGCAGCGACGGAGCTAATCGCACGGCCGCCAAACTAGCTGTCGTCAAGATCAAGTGGATCCCCAAGGCGGGTAAGGCCCTCAAGCTCGAGGGCGCAGAGCTAGCTCCCGCTGGCACCCCTTGGGTAGATGCTCGGGAGGCTGGGAATAAGTATGCCAAGGATGGATTCTTCAACCAGCTCATCGGCATGGACCTTAGAGGTAGTGAGATGAATACTTGGAGAGAGAAGTACATGATCGTCGAAGCCCCAGAGAACGCTGAGAAGATGACCTTCGAGCTGGTATTCCCACACAATGAGAGCGACATCGCCAACTACCTCCTAGAGTTTGACGACATCACCATGACCCTAGTCAAGGGGGCAGAAGGCGAGGATCAGCCCTCCAAGCCCAAGCCCAACGTCCCCGCCACTCCCACTCGCCTTCCTCAGCCTTATCTCCAGCGGGAGTGTAGCCTCTCTTGGCCCGCCAGCGAGCTAAAGAACGCAACCTATGAACTAGAGCTCGTACAAAAGAAGGGGAAGAACGTCCTCAGCACGAAGACGCTCTCTACCGACAAGACCACCTACCTCCTCGAGGGACTAGAGCCTGGATACACCTATACGGTACGCCTAAGAGCTCTAGCCGATGGTGTGTACTCCGAGTACTCTGCCCCCCTCACCCTCGAGACGCAGGCTCTAGGGGAGTTCCCAGGTGGGCAGATTCCCTTCCTCTACTGGATTGGTGAGGATGGCTCGTGTCCTCTACGCCTACCACTCCACTATATGGAGCTAAGTAACCCTCAGGCCAAGTGCCTCTATTACATCGATGACGTCCTCACCGAACCCGAAGGACGCATCCTCGTCTTCCCCTCCACGGGCGAACATACGCTCCGTGTACAGATCGTAGAGGCTCCCGACCGCACTTGGGAGCTAGAGTACCTCGTCACCGTCAAGTAAAGTCCTGAGATGAAAAAGATTATAACCCTACTTAGCCTGCTCCTCTTCTTTGCCTCTTGTCACAAGGAGAGTGACCGCCCCGTCACCCCACTACGTCTCGGCGAGGAGGATGCCAAGGAGCTACAGGTTACCCAGTCTGAGACACGGATGATCCTCCTCAAGGGTGGCGATGGGAAGTACTCCGCCACCATCGAGGATGCTCGTATCGCCTCCTCCAGCATTAGCCGGGATACCCTTCGGGTCTCTGGGATACTCTATGGCGAGACTTCGCTCACCATCCGCTCCCACGATGAAGTACGTCGTGTGCGGGTGAAGGTCGTCCCCCCACCCTTCGCTTCCAACGAAGACGTCGTGACCCTACACCCTGGAGATAATGTGCAGACCCTCAGCCTCTCTGGTGGAGGTGCACGTGCCACCCTCAAGATTGAAGACCCAGAGAAGGCGGCAGACATCCAATGGGAAGCCTCCTCGGGTCTCGTCAAGATCAAGGCCAAGTATGAAGGGGACATCAAGCTCATCGCCACCAGCGAAGACCGCAAGACCACTAAGGAAATCCTCGTCAAAGTACGCTGTGTCGGTACGGCTGACCGCCTAGGGGTCTACATGACCAATTCCCGTCAGCTCAGCCAGCTCTTTCCCTGTCGAATTGTAGCACGGCGTGAGGGGCAGTATGTCCGCTTTAGCGAGAGCACCATACCTGTCCTGCGTACGAAAAGTGGCTTGACGCCTGGGGCTCGCATCAACAGAGCCCTCACGCTCTCCCCCGAGATCGTCAGCCCCGTAGTCGGCGAAGCTCGCAAGGTGCAGATCTCTTGGCTTGACGCCGAAGCCCTCTACCAGGGACACCCACTCAAGCGTGAAGGTGAGTACACAGTCTACGTCGAGGAAGTAAGGGATCGCCAAGTCGTGCTCCGAGGGCAAGGCTTCAAGATCGTCTCGCCTTACCGCAAGGGCTAGCCCTCACTACCCTTCCTCCACACGCATCTTTCCCTCTCCATCGGCTCCTGCTCCAGCGTCCATGACGCTCGGGCAGGAGCTTTCCTTTTCTAGTCCCGCATCCACTACCACGCTAGAGGGAGAAAGGGAACTTCGCCCTCGCCCCTTCCCTTCCCGAAGTTGTCTCGTCTCTCGCCCAAAGTTGTCCCATTCTTATCCCCCACGGCTTCCTTACGCTCTATCCAAAGGCCTCCTTACACGCTCACCAAAGGTCGCCTTACCCCTTCTCTGCTGTCTCCTTGCTCCCTACCGAAAAGATTACTAGCCTCCTGCCTGTATGGCTCTTTCGCTCCCCTTCGGCGACAAGTCTAGCTCATCCCCAAAGGCTCTTGGGCTATCCTTTGGGAGCTGACTCTAAATTGCCCGAATAAGGTTGCCCCACAACCCCTGACGAAGTAGCCCCGTAACCTCACACAAGGTATGCCCGTAACCTGAAGAGAGGTAGTGAGGCTACCTCTTAGGAGACCTTGAGGACTCGTATCTAGGAGCTTCCCTCTGTCCTTTGCCCACCGAGAGGAGACGAAGGTGTAGAGGAAAAGGAGGCTCCGAAGGAGAGGGTGCAGGGAGAGGAAGGAGGCATAGTTTGATTATCTTTGTACCTTTAATTGGGACAAACTATATATACTGAGCTTTGGCAACAACGAGATCGGGGTATCCCTCCCCCGCATATATACTAGAGGAAAAGCGTCTGCGGGACAACCTAGCACTCATTCGCAATGTAGCGGAGCGGGCTGGGGTAGAGATTATTCTTGCCTTCAAGGCGTATGCCCTGTGGCGTACCTTCCCGATCATCCGAGAGTATGTACCCACGAGTACTGCCAGCTCAATATGGGAAGCACAGCTAGCCTATGAGGAGATGGGGGCACGAGCCCACACCTTCTCCCCCGCCTACACGGAGGAGGAGTTCCCTGCACTGCTGCGCTACAGCTCCCACATCACCTTCAACTCCCTCTCGCAGATCGAACGTATGCGTCCCTTGATGCCTCGCGATGGGAGTACGTCCTTCGGGCTACGGATTAACCCCGAATACTCAGCCGTAGAGACGGATCTATATAACCCCTGTGCCCCCGGCTCACGCTTTGGAGTCCCCGCTAGTGAGCTGACCACACTACCCGAGGGGATCGAGGGGCTGCACTTCCACTCCCTCTGTGAGGGGTCAGCCGAAGACCTAGAGCAGACACTCGGGATCATCGAGCGCAACTTTGCCCACATCCTCCCTCAGATCAAGTGGCTCAACATGGGTGGGGGACACCTGATGACTCGTCAGGGCTATGACGTAGAGCATCTGATCGCTGTCCTGCGTGCCTTCAGAGAGCGTCACCCGCATCTGCACCTGATACTAGAGCCAGGAAGTGCCTTCGCTTGGCAGGCAGGCTTCCTCACCAGTAGCATCGTAGACATCGTGGAGCATCACGGGATACGTACGGCTATCGTAGACGTATCCTTCACCTGCCACATGCCCGACTGCCTGGAGATGCCTTACCAGCCTGCTATCCGAGGGGCTAGGAGCACAAGTGAGCACCGCCCCGAGGCATACAGCTACCGCATCGGCGGGTGTAGCTGTCTGAGTGGTGACTTCGTAGGCTACTGGGAGTTTGATGAGCCACTAGAGGTCGGGCAGGAGATCATCTTCGAGGATATGCTCCACTATACGACCGTCAAGACAACGATGTTCAATGGCATCACGCACCCCCGTATCGCCCTCCTGCGCACCGATGGTACCATCGAGACACTGCGCACGTATACCTACGAGGACTATCGGGAGCGCATGGACTAAAGTGAGACTATTAACCAAATACAAGTAACGAGACAACATGATCTTCGACAAACGTACGGAGTACAAGCCCTTTGAGTATCCCGAGGTACAGCGGTTCATAGACAACATGAACCGTACCTTCTGGGTGCACTCCGAGGTAGACTTCAGTGACGACATCCAGGACTTCAAGACGCTCCTTAGTGATAGTGAGCGGGAGGTCATCAAGCGCAGTCTGCTGGCTATCGCTCAGGTAGAGGTGACGGTAAAGACCTTCTGGGGCAAGCTCTACGAGTTTCTACCCAAGCCCGAGTTCAATGACCTAGGAGCGACATTCAGTGAGTCGGAGTGCCGACACTCCTCTGCCTATGCTCGCCTGCTGGAGGTGGTAGGGTTAGAAGGGGAATTTAAGAAGCTCCTAGAGATCCCCGTCTTCCGACGTAAGCTCGATCTCACAGATGAACATCTAGGGGGAGAGCAGGACTTCATCCATAAGCTCTTCTTCTTCACTATCGTCATAGAGAACTCCTCGCTCTTCTCGCAGTTTGCCAACATGGTGGCCTTCTCCCACTTCCGTGGGATCCTCAAGAATACCGCCAACATGGTCTCATGGAGTAGCGTGGATGAGCAGTGCCACGCCGATGCAGGTGTCTATATCATCAATCAGATCTTCCAGGAGTATCCTGACCGACGACTTCCCAACCAAGAGGTGGAGAGGATGGTCAGGCACTACCTAGCCTATGAAGAGGAGCTCCTAGCATGGATCTACGAGCCAGGTGAACTGGAGTTTTACTCGCAGGCTGACATGCTTGCCTTCATGAAGCATCGTGTAGATAACGCTCTTACCCAGATGGGCTATCCCAAGGTATATAACATACCGACAGAGGCGTATCTTCCCATGCAGTGGTTCGATGAATATGTCTATGCTAACGACTTAGACGACTTCTTCGCTAAACGCCCAACTGCCTACACTAAGCACGACAAACCCATTACAGCCAATGACCTATTCTAGACAAGAGCCCTGGTGGTACAACGAGGAGTCTAAAGCCGTCCTCGACCGTGGGTATCTACTTAATGGTGAGACCATCCATGACGCTATCGATCGGATAACCTCCTCCGTATGTCATCACCTAGGTGAGCAGGTAGGTACAGAGGAGGTCAAGGAGGCATTCAAGGATGCTATCTACAAGGGATGGCTATCCCTCTCCTCTCCTATCTGGACGAACGCAGGCACGTCACGTGGTCTGCCGATCTCCTGCCAAGGCTGCTACATCGGCGATAGTATCTCCGACATCACGACCAAGCTAGGTGAGGTGATGATGCACACCAAGCTCGGCGCAGGTACCTCCGCATACTTCGGCAACCTTCGAGGGAGAGGTGCTTCCATTACCAATAATGGGAAGTCCTCAGGTGCTGTGTCTTTCATGAAGCTCTTTGACACGGTAATGACCGTAGTGACACAGGGCTCACGTAGGGGATCTTTTGCCGCCTACCTAGACATTGACCACCCCGATATTGAGGAGTTCCTTCGCATTAAGGATATAGGCAGTGACCTACAGAACATCTTCTACGCTGTCTGTGTACCCGACTACTGGATGGTAGAGATGATCGAGGGGGATGCTGAGAAGAGACGTATCTGGGCTCGTGTGCTGGAGTCTCGTGTGCAGAAGGGGCTACCCTACATCTGGTTCAGTGACACGAACAACATCAACAAGCCCGAAATCTATCAGTATCTAGGCTGTAACATTACCCACAGTAACCTCTGTAGCGAGATCGCACTCCCCGACGCAGACAAGGAGACCTTTATCTGCTGTCTCTGCTCGCTGAACCTCGCCCTCTATGACGAATGGAAGGATAGCAACCTCCCCGAGCTAGCGGTGATGTTCCTCGACGGGATCCTCTCGGAGTATATCGCTAAGACTGATGGAAAGAAGTTTCTGAAGTACGCAGCAAACTTCGCCAAGCGCCACCGTGCCATCGGTATCGGTGTCCTCGGATGGCACTCCTACCTACAGAGCAAGATGATCCCCTTCGGCTCCCTAAGAGCCAACGCACTGACCACCGAGATCTTCCGCTCGATACAGGAGAAGACTACGGAGGAGAGTCGCCGTCTAGCCGAGCTCCTTGGCCCTGCCCCCATCTTCGAAGAAGGAGGCTATCCTGGGGTCAAGTACCGCAACACCACTCGTCTGGCGATCGCTCCTACCACCTCCTCGTCCTCCATACTTGGTCAGGTCAGTCCTGGTATAGAACCCTACTCAAGTAACTACTATAAGGTCGGTCTGGCTAAGGGCAACTTCATCCGCAAAAATATCTATCTCCGTCAACTCCTAGAGTCGAAGGGTAAGGATACGTATGAGGTCTGGCGTGAGATCATGATGAACGCAGGCTCGGTACAGCATCTGGACTTCCTCACACCGGAGGAGAAGGAGGTCTTCAAGACCTTCCGCGAGATATCCCAAAAGGACATCATCGTACAGGCCTCCATTCGACAGAAATTCATCGACCAGTCACAGAGCCTCAATCTCAACATCCCACCAGAGATGCCCATCAAGGAGGTGAACCGCCTAATCATCGAGGCATGGAAGCTCGGTATCAAGGGGCTGTATTACCAGCGAAGTAACAGCGTCTCTAAGGACATGATCACCAACCTCGTCACCTGCACCAGCTGCGAGGCCTAGAGCGACCCTATGAAGCAGCCTGCCCACACCCCTCGTAGAGGTACCCTCGCTACCCCACAGGAGGTATCCCCGATACCTGCTGTGAGGTATGCCCACTACCTCCGAGCAGGTAGGCTCGCTACCCCCACAGAGGTGTGAAAGCACCCTTACTCACGTCTATCAAGCAAGGATTATGGGACTATTCGGACTATTCTCAAAGAAGAAAAAGGAGGACCTCGACGAGGGCCTCTCTAAGACCAAGGAGACGGTCTTCTCGCGTATTGCACGTGCTGTAGCAGGGCGTACTACGATCGATGACGACGTACTCGATGAGCTGGAGGACGTACTAGTCACCAGCGACGTAGGCGTAGAGACTACACTGAAGATCATCCGCCGCATCCAGGAGCGTGTCGCTAGAGACAAGTACGTCTCTACCTCGGAGCTTACGGGCATCCTGCGGAGCGAGATCGCCGCACTCCTCACCGAGAACGGTGCCAAGGATGGCGAGGAATTTGCCCTGCCGCCCTCGGAACGACGCCCCTACGTCATTATGGTCGTCGGGGTCAATGGTGTAGGCAAAACGACCACCATAGGTAAACTAGCCTATCAGTTTAAGAAGAACGGCTACCGGGTGATGCTTGGTGCGGGAGACACCTTCCGAGCAGCGGCGATCGAGCAGCTGGACATCTGGGCAGGACGTGTCGGTGTGCCTATCATCAAGCAGCACATGTCTGCCGATCCAGCCTCTGTCGCCTTTGACACGCTAAGTGCAGCAGTGAAGGCGGGCTCCGATGTCGTCATCATCGACACTGCCGGCCGCCTACATAACAAGGTAGGTCTGATGAATGAGCTATCGAAGATCCGCCGTGTCATGCAGAAGGTCGTCCCTGAGGCACCACAGGAAGTCCTGCTGGTATTAGACGGGAGCACGGGGCAGAATGCCTTCGAGCAGGCCAAGCAGTTTACAGCAGCCACGGAGGTCAATGCGCTAGCCATCACCAAGCTCGATGGCACTGCTAAGGGCGGTGTCGTCATCGGTATATCGGATCAGTTTAAGATCCCTGTCAAGTACATAGGATTAGGTGAAGGTATCGAAGACCTTCAGCTCTTCCGTAAGAAAGAATTTGTGGACTCCCTATTCGGAGAATGAGAAAGAATCAAGTAGACGTCATCACGCTCGGCTGCTCCAAGAACCTAGTAGACTCAGAGCAGCTCATACGCCAGTTCCTAGCCAATGGCTACAGAGTAAGTCATAACTCCTCTGCGGTCAATGGTGAGATCGTTGTCCTAAACACCTGTGGCTTCATTGGCGATGCACAGGAGGAATCGATAAACATGATACTCCAGATGGTCGAGGCCAAGAAGTCCGGTCGCATTGGGCAGGTCTATGTCATGGGCTGTCTAACGGAACGTTTCATGGACGAACTGAAGAAAGAGATCCCCGAGGTAGACGGATACTATGGGAAGTTTAACTGGAAAAACCTCCTCACTGACCTAGGCAAAGCCTACCATCATGACCCGCTGGGTGGCAATAGGAGCATTACGACACCTGCCCACTATGCCTACATGAAGATCTCGGAGGGCTGCAACCGCAGCTGCTCCTACTGTGCTATACCCATCATCACGGGTAAGCACAAGTCCCGCCCCATGGGCGAACTCGTAGCCGAGGCTGAGGCTCTCGTAGCATCTGGGGTGAAGGAGATACAGCTCATCGCCCAGGACCTGACCTTCTACGGGCTAGACATCTATCGGCGCAACAGCCTAGCAGAGCTCCTAGAGCGTCTATCGGACGTGCGGGGGCTCGAGTGGCTACGTCTGCACTATGCCTATCCTGCGGATTTCCCTAGAGAGATCCTTAGGGTGATGAGGGAGCGAGATAACATCTGCAACTATCTCGACATAGCCCTACAACATATCAGTGACCGCATGCTACGAGCTATGCGTCGCCGAGTGACCAAGGCAGAGACCTATGAGCTCCTGCACGACATCCGTCAGAGTGTCCCCGGTATCCACCTTAGGACGACCCTAATGACGGGGCACCCTCAGGAGGCAGAAGAGGACTTCGATGAGCTCATACAGTTTGTCCAGGATATACGCTTTGAGCGCATGGGGGCCTTCGTCTACTCTCATGAGAGTGGCACCTATGCCTACGAAGAATATGAAGACCACATCCCCCTAGCTGTCAAGCAAGACCGCATGGATCGTCTCATGCAGACGCAGGAGCAGATCGCAGGGGAACTCAATACCGCCAAGGTCGGAAAGACCCTACGCACACTAATAGATCGTGCCGAGGAGGAGTACTTCGTCGGCCGTACAGAATACGACTCTCCCGAGGTAGACGGAGAGGTGCTCATCGCCCGTAATGAGCACCCCGATCTAGTGGTCGGTAACTTCTATCCCGTGGAGATACTTTCTGCAGATACATTTGACCTCTACGGGCGCATCCATTAACACACATTGCTATGCTACAAGAGGAACTCTGGTCTATACGTCTAGCTGTATCGTCCTCTCTACAGCCCACGACTTCCCATCAGCTCTGGGGGACACTTTATTCACAGATCGAGCAAAGACTACTTACTGGTGTAGGGATCGCTTTCCCCCACATCGGAGTCTTTAGTACCCAGCAGGAGCGGGAGTTCATCGCCCTATTACCCGATGGGCGGTACTTCCTGATCCCTCCTCGTCTCACCCTCACGATCTACTCGACTCCCTCCATACCAGGGGGCGAACGGTCGCTCTCTCTCATCTTCCTAAGAGAAGCGCTTAGTCATACGACGAAGCTGAAGATAGAGTTCATCGACAAGTGGATCGACCGCATCCCACATCTCTGGCTGGACCTGCTAGAGGCAGGCGGGTCGGTGACCTGGCCTCGCATAGGGGTCTTCGAGGCCATTCGCTCCGAAGACTCTACGGAGCTGGTCGGCTATGCCTTCACCCCTCATCAGAGCTTCGCAGAGAGCCTTAACAAGCCCTTCTGCATGTTCTCACCCATAGAGATCCCTGCGGAGAGGATTCAGCAGGGGCTCGAGATACGTGAGGTAAAGGATCTGGAGGAGATCCGTGTAACCCGTCCGATCAAGATCCGTCTCCCTAGGGAGGGAGAGGAGCCAAAGGTCGAGCCCACACCAAGCAAAGCCCCCAGCACTCCTGCCGAGGAGCCCCAGGCAAGCATCCCTTCCGCCCCTGTAGAGGCCCCTCCAGCCCCCTCCGTGGAGGTAGCAGTAGCACCTGAGGAGAGGATCCCCCACAACCCCGAAGCAGGTATCCCCGATACCTCTCGAGAGGTTACGGTAGCACCTCAGGAGCCCGCTCTTCACACGCCCGAGGAGCCCCAGCCCGCTCCCGCTACGGAGGTATGCGAAGAGCCACAGGCAGACACCGACCGAGAGCCCGAGCAGACAAGCGGGGGCAACGGCGAGGAAGCTCTACCGACCTTCGAGATCAACACCGCCGCACGCTCACACGAGATGATGCAGGCTACCAAGCCCGTAGAGCCCCCAACCTTCGAGATCATTCCCAATAGAAGCCCCCTAGGCGAAACTACGGAAGAGACCGAAGCAGAGCTCCCAGTCTTTACCATCACACCCAACGGTCAGCCCGAGGGAGCGAGCAGTGAAGCCTGCGAGCAAGAGCCTGAGACATTTGCCATCACTCCAGCCTCTGAACACGAGTGCGTTTGCGGTGAAGCCTCTGCACAAGAGCCCGAGACGTTCGCCATCACCCCTGCCTCAGAGGCTGAAGGTGCAAACGGGGAAGCCTACGTGCAAGAACCAGAGACATTTGCCATCACTCCTTCAGCAGAGCCCGAAGTAGTGAGCAGTGCAAGCTATGCGCCAGTGTCCGAAGAGCCTATCTACACTCCTACCCCACAACCCGAGGTAGTGAGCAATGAGAGCTATACACCTGCTCCCAAAGAGCCTATCTACACTCCTACCCCACAACCCGAGGTAGTGAGTAGTGAGAGCTATGCTCCAGCTGACGAAGAGCCTATCTATACTCCTGCCCCACAGCCTGAGGTAGCGAGTAGTGAGAGCTACATGCCAGCTCCCGAAGAGCCTACGGCGACCCCTACCCCACAACCCATAGAGGCAAAAAGGGAAGAGCCAGCCCAGGAGCCCCCACTTCCCCCAACACCTCCAGCCCAGCCAGCTCCCAGCCTTCCTGAGGAAGAGAGCCAGCAGACGCCCCCACCATCTGACTCGAAGCCTTCCGCAAACCGAACGAAAGAATACCTCACTTGGATCGCTATGGGAGCAGTGCTGGTCATCGGGGTGCTCCTCATCATCTTCTTCATGAATAACAAGCAGAAGAAAGATGCTTCTCCCTCACGTTCGGCGGCTAAGAATGCCCAGCAAATGGCTTCAGTCGAGATCGTTCCCTCCAGTATGGATATACTGCCCGATAGCTTGACCCTGCCCGCAGACACGCTACAAGATGTACCCGTAGACACCATCCCAGAGAGCCAGCCCAAGGAAGAACCCAAGGCAGAAACCTCCCAGCGAGTCATCAATAGCGAGACCACCCGAGTACAGGTACAGGCAGGCGACCGCCTCACCGTCTTCGCTCTAAAGAAATACGGGCACAAGGCCTTCTGGGTATACATCTATCAGGAGAACAAGTCTAAGATCAAAGACCCCAACAACCTCCCCGTAGGCATCACCATCGTCCTACCTCCAGCTAAGAAGTACGAGATCAATGCCCGTGATACGAATTCTATCAATAAAGCGTTAGAACTACAGCATTCACTACGCAAAGAATAACCCCGCACTCGTATTATAAAAGACCACAAACACTAAGACAAGGATATATCAATAATGGAATCAACAGACATCCGTATCCTCACTGAGGAGATCGAGCGTAGAAGTCGTCTGATCGAACAGCTACGCCAGGGCATGCAGCAGGCCATCGTTGGCCAAGCCCACCTCCTAGACTCCCTGCTGATCAGCTTGCTCTCTGGGGGGCACATCCTCCTAGAGGGGCTACCAGGTCTCGCTAAAACCCTTGCGATCAAGACCCTGGCACAGCTCATACAGGCTGACTACAAGCGTATCCAGTTTACCCCCGACCTCCTACCAGCGGACGTCGTAGGAACGCTGATGTATAGCCAGAGGGAAGAGGACTTCCAAGTAAAGAAAGGTCCTATCTTCTCTAACTTCATCCTCGCCGACGAAATCAACCGTGCCCCAGCCAAGGTACAGAGCGCACTGCTGGAAGCCATGCAGGAGCACCAGGTGACCATCGGGGAGCAAACCTTCCGCCTACCTAACCCATTCCTTGTCATGGCGACACAGAACCCCATCGAGCAGGAAGGTACTTATCCCCTTCCCGAAGCTCAGGTGGACCGTTTCATGCTCAAGGTACTCATCTCCTACCCCAAGCGTGAGGAAGAGGCTCTGATCATTCGCCAGCAAATCCGCCCCGACCATGCAGATCGTGTAGCTCCAGTACTCTCCGTAGCCGACATCCTCGAGCTACGCAAGCTGGCCTCTATGGTCTACGTGGACGAAAAGATCGAACGCTATATCGTCGATATCGTCTTCGCCACACGACGTCCAGAGGAGTATGGACTGGAGTCACTACGACCCTTCATCACCTTCGGAGCATCACCTCGCGCGTCAATCAACCTTGCTTTGGCAGCACGCTCCTACGCACTTCTCAAGAAGCGTGGCTACGTGATCCCCGAGGATATCCGAGCAGTCAGCTACGACGTCCTACGTCACCGCATCGGGCTATCCTATGAGGCAGAGGCGAATGACCTCACGGCAGATGAAATCATCAAGGAGATCCTCAACAAGGTAGAGGTACCCTAGCCTCTCCCCCAGCCCTTCTGCATAGATGAAGTCAAGACTGCAAACCTCGGATCTCCTGAAGAAGGTACGGCGTATCGAGATCAAGGCTCGGGGACTCTCCGAGCAGGTCTTCGCTGGGCAGTACCACTCGGCCTTCCGAGGTCGTGGGATGGCCTTCAGCGAAGTACGAGGCTATCAGGTAGGGGACGATGTACGAGACATCGACTGGAATGTCACTGCTCGCTACGCAGCCCCCTTTATCAAGGTCTTCGAGGAGGAACGAGAGCTCACCGTCATGCTTTTGGTAGATATGACGGGGAGCACTGCCTTCGGTACTCGTAGCGAGAGCAAGCGAGAACTGAATGCCGAGATCGCCGCTACCCTCGCCTTCTCTGCCATTCAGAATAATGATAAGGTAGGGGCTATCCTCTTCACTGATGAAGTAGAACTCTTCATCCCGGCACGCAGTGGGAAGAAGCACATCCTCTACCTCATCCGTGAGCTACTGAGCTTCGAGCCTAAGAGTAGGGAGACAAACCTCAATGTCCCCCTCTCCTACCTCAACCGCTTGATCAAGAGACGTTGTACGGCCTTCCTCATCTCGGATTTCTTCCAGTGGGGAGAGCCATATAGCCAGACTCTGACGCTCTCTGCACGTAAGCACGACCTAGTAGCGATCCGCACCTACGACGAAGGGGCAGTCGAACTCCCACAGCTGGGGCTCGTTCGATTCCTTGATGCCGAGAGCGGTGAGGAACGCTACATCGATACCTCCTCCTCTCGTCTGAGGAAAGCCTACCGAGAGAGCATTGCCAAGCAGCTGGAGACCTTCCACACTGCCTGCCTACGCTCAGGCGTGGATCAGATCGAGGTCTGCACGGGCAAGGACTACGTCCCTGAGCTCATCAAGCTCTTCGGAGCACGACGCTAATCTGTGGGTATTCTCCGCCTAGCCCTCCCTAGGCTCTGACGGAGAAGCCCCATAGAGGGAGAATCACCACTCCCTAAGCCACTGATATACAAAGAAAAGTAAGTCTTCACCAGCAAGGACACTATTCCTGCCGGTCGGATGCCACGCTGAAAGTCCTATATTTGCTTAGGTATAGGCACCTATTAGATGAAGTATTTAGCATATTGCCTCCTCTTGCTTTGCACCTGGTGTGCTGAGGCTCTTGGGCAGAATGTCTCGATCCAAGCACGACTAGATCGTCCCGAGATCAAGATCGGGGAGCGGGCAGCCATTGACCTGACGATCCGCACAGATGATCTAGCACGTACGCGCTTCTACCTCCTACAGGATAGTACGGGAGGCGAGGAGCGCTATCGTGTATTGGCCTTCGGAGCAACTGATACCATAGACATAGGACATGGAGTACAGGAGATCAAGGCTCAGATGATCGTGACCTCCTTTGACTCTACCCTTATCACCCTTCCTCCGATCGTTGTGGAGAGTCCTTCAGGGCAGGCTATGACCAAGCCTCTAGCCCTGAATGTCATCTCCCCACAGGTGGACGTCTCTCAGCCCGAGAACTTCCGCCCGATCGTTGCGCCATGGGATGAGCCATTTACCCTAATGGATCTCCTGGTGCTTATCTTCACCTCTTGGATCTTCTATACCATAGCTGGACTCCTGCTCATCGCTCTACTTATCTATGAGTATCTGCACAGAGCCCGACACCCTGAGATCGTAGAGCCAGAGCCCGAAGCTCCACCAGTGCCCCTGCTCGAGCAGCTAAAGGCACAGCTGGCTACGCTCGACAATGCCCACCTAGAGACGCAGGAGGACTACAAGCACTACTACTCATTCGTCACGGACAATCTGAGAGGCTACCTCGGCAAGCGTCTGCACTTCGATGCTATGGAGATGACGACGGGTGAGGTCATAGAGACTCTTCGCTCCCAACCCCTCGGTGGCGAGCAACTCGCACGGCTGGAACACATCCTATCGGGAGCAAGCTTTGTCAAGTTTGCCAAGAGCCTTCCTACCCAAGGTGATGCCTTGGCCATGCGCAAGGCTAGCCTAAGCCTTGCCGAGTCCATCGAGGCAACCTTCACGGCATACGAAGCTCAAGCAAAAGAAAGAAAGGAGGTGAAGCGATGACCTTCCTATATCCACACCTCCTCTGGGGACTACTCCTACTTCCCCTGCTCCTGCTCGTCTACATACTATGGCGCAGGAAGCAAGAGGCGACTGTGCTCCTGCCCTCTCTGCGTGGGCTAAAGGGACACGGAGGAGGACTAAGGGCTTACCTCCGACACTCCGTCTTCATCCTGAGGCTTCTGGCCATAGGACTCATCATCATTGCACTTGCTCGACCACAGAGCTCCTCTAGTTGGACCGAAGATCGTGTCGAGGGGATCGACATCATGCTCACGATGGACATCTCCACGAGTATGCTGGCGATGGACTTCCAGCCCAACCGCGTAGAGGCAGCCAAGGAGGTAGCGATGCGCTTCATCTCCAGCCGCCCCAACGACAATATTGGGCTCGTCGTCTTCGCAGGGGAGAGCTTTACGGCTTGTCCTCTGACCCAAGACCATGCGACGCTGATCAACCGCCTTCAGGACATGAAGCCCGGTATCATCCAAGATCAGACCGCTATTGGCTCGGGGATCGCTACAGCTGTGAACCGTCTCAAGGAGAGTAAGACCAAGAGCAAGGTCGTCATCCTCCTAACGGACGGAGCGAACAATACGGGGAACATCTCCCCCAAGATGGCTGCTGATCTTGCTAAGACCTTTGGGATAGCCGTCTATACCATCGGTGTAGGATCAGCCACGGGCGAAGCACCCTATCCTATCGAGACACCCTTCGGTACCGTGGTGCGTAATATGCCCGTAGACCTCGATGAGCCTACGATGAAGCAGATCGCAGAGGTATCGGGAGGCGCCTACTTCCGTGCAACGGATAATGCTTCCCTGGCCTCGATATACAAGGAGATCGACCAGATGGAGAAGACCAAGCTCTCGACCAAGAATTATAGGACAGTCTATGAGGAGTTCTTCTTATTCGTCTTAGCCGCATCTCTCCTACAACTTCTGGAGTTCATCCTTCGCTCTACCCTATTCAAGACAAACCCGTAAGGCCATGAATATCCTATTCTACTCCCCAGAGTATCTGTACCTACTCTTCGGACTTATTCCGCTGGCTCTGCTCTCACTCTTTGCCTTCTATAGGCGAAGGAAACTCTTGGCACGCTTCACGAGCCGAGAGATGAAAGACGAACTGATGCCACTAGCCTCGGGCAAGAGACAACTCCTACGTGACCTCCTCTTCCTCGTGGCTCTAGGGCTCCTTATCGTCGTCCTAGCTCGTCCTCAGGTACCTGGGCGCACCTCCAGCGGCTCCAAGGAAGATGATAAGGGGATCGAAGCAATGATCTGCCTCGACATCTCCAACTCCATGCTTGCCCAGGACATCGCTCCCAGTCGTCTAGACTTCGCCAAGCGGACGATTACGAAGCTCCTCGAGGAGATGCCTTCTGACAAGGTGGGGCTCATCGTCTTCGCAGGTAGTGCCTTCGTGCAGCTCCCCATCACCACCGACCTCTCTACCGCACAGGAATTTCTCGCAGAGGCCTCCCCTGGGATGCTCTCTGACCAAGGGACTGCCATCGGGCAAGCCATCACCCTCGCTCGCCAGTCCTTCTCCGAAAGAAAGGATCTAGGTAAGGCGATCGTAATTCTAACAGATGGAGAGGACTTCGAGAGCAACACCCTAGAGGTCGCCACCGAAGCCGCTCAGGCTGGTGTACGTATCAATGTCGTCGGTATCGGTACTAGCACTGGAGCACCTATCCCGACAGAGAGCGGACAGCTCACCGATGATTCGGGCAATATGGTCGTCACCAAGGTCAATCAGGATATGTGCCATCAGATAGCTGATGCCGGTAAAGGGATCTATGTCTCTGCCGAGTCTCCGGCCTCTGCCGTCAAGGCCATCCGCAAGCAGCTCGATGAGCTTCCTCGAGCCTCGGTCAATTCCAAGCTAGAGAATGGCAATATCGAGAACTATGAGCCCTGGCTACGTGTAGCCCTCTTCCTCCTCCTCATTGAGTTCTTCATCATGGGACGTAAGAACAAGTTCCTCATCCGCCATAGCATCTTTGGACATGAGAAGTAAGATCATCTTCCTCGGCCTGCTCCTCTCGGCGTGCACCCTTGCCCCAGCACAAGGGATCAAGAGCAAGCTCCGCCAAGGCAACTCGCTCTACAAGGCCAAGAACTTCCCCGAGGCAGAGACGACCTACCGCAAAGCACTACTCCTAGATAGTCTCTCTGGCAAGGCCAACTTCGGGATCGCTGCCTCGGCCTACGAGCAGGGACGCTACGAGGAGTCCAGTCGCTACCTAGAGCGTGCTCTCAAGGATACCCGCCTCACCCCTGCACAAGCCTCCGCCACCCTACACAACCTAGGTAATGTGGCAATGAAGGCCAAGAAGTACGAGGAGGCTGTACGTCTCTATGAAGAGTCACTCATCGCTGATCCAGCGAGTGACGACACTCGCTATAACCTCGCCTTAGCCCAGCGCCTGCTACAGCAACAGCAGCAGAAGGGGGGAGGCGGTGGAGGCGGCCAGCCCGACCAGAACAAGCAGGACAAACAGCCACCCAAGCAGAAGCAGGACAAGGATAAGGACCAGCAGAAGCAGCCCCCTAAGCAAGGCAACGATAAGCAAGGACAAGCTCTTGATCAGAAGGATCAACAGATGACCAAGGAGCAAGCTGAGCAGATTCTCAATGCCTTCCGCTCGGATGATGAGGCGACTCGCCAACGTGTCGAGCAGCACCTACGTGAGGAGAAACAACAAAGAAGTCGCACTAAGGATAAAAAGCGATGGTAACCCTACCTGCATTATACCGCAAGGCTATCCTCTATAGTCTAGCCTCGCTAGTCGCCCTACTAGCCTCTACCTACACCCTGAACAGCCAGAATGTACGAGTGGAGGTACCACCGACGGTGATCCAAGGGACTCCCTTCCAGCTCGTCTATACCATACAGGGCGAGGCGGAGATCGAGCGCTTTGACAATCCCAAGCTCAATGGGCTCAAGGTACTCTACGGCCCTGCCCGACAGACGATGAGTAGCTTCCATAGCGTCAATGGTCGATCGACCTCTAGCTCCTCCACAAGCCTAACCTACACACTCCTAGCTGAGCAGGCGGGCAACTACTCCGTTGCCCCTACCACAGCCACGATCGGCGGTCGAAAGGTGCAGGTACAGGGGGCCAATGTACGTGTCCTCCCCAGAAAGGGGGGAGCTGCAGAGTCATCCGCCACGGGTAGCGGACGCTACCTCTACCGAGCTATCCCTGGTGTGACCTCCGTCTATGAGCAGCAGGCTATCCCCGTCCAGTACAAGCTCTACTCCACCACAGAGTTCGAGATCTCAAGCCTCAAGGCTCCCGAGTATGATGGCTTCATCTCTGCGAGCGAAGCAGAAGACGATGGACGCCGACAGCTCGTACTAGAGAACTATCAGGGCACGAACTACCGCACAGTGGTCATCCGTGAAGATGTCCTCTTCCCCCAGCGTGCAGGCACTCTGCATCTACCGGTAAGTGAGATCGGCATCCGCATCCCCTTACACGGGCAGGATGATGACCCCTTCTTTGGCTCAACGACCATTGTCGATAAGGATCTACGCACCACACCCGTCCCCATCGAGGTACGTCCGCTCCCCACAGAGGGTAAGCCTAGTGACTTCTCTGGAGCAGTGGGAGCCTTCCGCATGAAGGCTGAGCTTCTGACCAAAGCACCGAAGACCAACGAATCCGTCACGATACGCTTCACCCTGGAGGGAACAGGCAACCTAAAGCTCGCTAAGGCTCCTCGGCTCCAGTTCCCCGAATCCTTTGAGGTCTACGACCCTAAGGAGAGCTACGAGCAGAGTATCTCATCGAACAATGTCCGTGGCAAGAAGGTCATCGAGTACTTCGCCATCCCCCGCCGTGTGGGCAAGGTCACGATCCCCTCGGTCTCCTTCTCGTTCTTCAACCCCCAGACTCGTCGCTACGAGACACTCCATTCCCAGTCCTTCACTCTGGATATCAAGCAGGGTAAGGCCTCCTCTGCTCTCGCTGGTGAGGGTGCTGATGGAGCTATCGTACATCAGCAGGGGATGCTCCCCGTACGTGGAGAACTCGGGGAAGATGGTATACCTCTGTTCGGCCTCATCAAGGGGCTAGGCTATCCAGCCCTCTATCTCGCCCTCTTTGCACTAGCCTGTGGAGGCTATACACTCCTAGCTCGCTCTCGTCGTCTACGTGCTGACAGCCTCAGCTACAATGCCTCACGAGCCAATAGTGTCGCCACGAAGCGTCTACGCCAGGCTCATAAGCTCATGCGTGAGGGCAGTCGTGATGCCTTCTACGAGGAGCTCATGCGTGCCCTCTGGGGGTACTTAGGTGACAAGCTCCGTCTACCTGTCTCCGAGCTCAGCCGAGCCTCCGTCAGCCAGATCCTCTCCGACAGAGGTCTAGAGCAGTCCTTGATCGGAGAGCTCACCGCCGTCATTGACGAAGCGGAGTTTGCCCGCTTTGCTCCAGTCCGAGAGGGGGATATGCAGCTTCTCTACGACCGAGCGGCAGGCATCATCGGTCAGATAGATGGCCATGAGCTCCACAAGTAGTCTCTGTCCCTACCCTATTAGGAATATCCGATCCGCCTCATACACTAGATCTCATGAGCCTCATCCATTATAGTCGCCTGATGGTGCGCACCCTATTGCTCTGTCTCCTCGTCCTCTGCTCCCTCGACCGCTCTATGGCAGCTGAGGATATAGCTAGGGCTAAGATCCTCTTCCAGCAAGGGGATTACAAGGGAGCTGTCACGCTCTACGAATCACTCCTACAGAAGCGGGGGCCACACTCGGGGCTGTACTACGACCTCGGGACGAGCTACTACGAGCTCGGCGACCTCGGGCATGCCGTGCTGGCCTACGAGCGTTGTCTGCACCTTGACCCTCGTCATGAGGCCGCCCGACACAATAGGGATCTCACCCTACGCAAGACGATAGATAGACTCTCGGATGGCAAGAACTGGTTCGCCACTATCGGAGAACAGATTGCCTATCTGCTTCCTATGCCTGCACTCGTAGCCCTAGGCATAGGCTTCTTCGCTGGGGCACTCTTCTTCGGGGTGCTCTTCTTCCTTGCTCGTGCTCGGGGTAGCAGACGACTGTACTTCTACCTTGGGTTAGGCTGTATGATCGTCTCACTCTCTGCCAATGCGCTCATCCTACACTGGATCTATGCGGATAGAGCCTACCAGAGTCTAGCGGTCATCACCAGCCCCGAGACCAATGTCTATACCTCGGCTGAGGCTAGCTCTGAGGTCGCCTTCACCCTGCACGAAGGCTCTCGTGTAAAGCTGACAGGGAAGGCACAGGGCGAGTGGCAGACAATCACCCTAGCTGATGGGAGACGAGGCTGGGTGAAGAATTCATCGGTGGAGGCTGTACTCCCCCGGTAGCCTAACGACAAACGAGAATGCGTATGACTTCTTTTTCCGTTCCTTTTATACCCGGAGAGATCGGGCTACTGAAGAGTATCAATGGCAACCACTCGGCTTACTGGGATGCAGCGATGTGGCTGATCTCCAACTTCGCCTCGTGGGTCTTCCCCTCCATAGCTCTATTGATCTTCCTCTTTTGGAAGCGACCGAAGAGTGAGGCCATCCTACTGCTACTCGCCATAGGGCTCTGTATCGCCTTCGGTGATCTACTTAGCTCACACCTTGCCAAGCCCTTTTTCGGCCGACTACGTCCGACACATACCCCTTGGCTCGAGGATGAGCTACACTCGGTCTTCGGATACAAGGGGCATCTCTATGGGTTCTTCTCGGGGCACTCGGCCAACTATGCTGCTGTAGCGACCTTGCTGGCCTTGACCTTTCGCAACCACCTCTTCTCCCTCCTGCTCTTCCTACTCGTTGGATGGGTCGTTTACAGCAGGGTATATATAGGAGCACACTTCCCCTCGGACTGTCTCGCTGGGGTCATAATCGGCCTCCTCGTGGGCCTACTAGTCTACCGCATATATAGCGGGGTACGCCACAATATCCTCAGCACGGGCTACCGCAGCTCTGAGAAGATCTTCCATGAAGGGATTGGCTTCCTCAATGCAGCCCTTTTCCTCACGATCCCCATCACCCTGGCCTTTGCCCTGGAGGTAATGCGCCTAATGGCACACTAGTTAGAATAGCGACATTGCATAGGAGAGCCCGTACCAGCGTCTCTCCACACCAAGATGCCATAAGGCACAGAGGGCTCTGACGTTCAGAGCCCTCTGTGCCTTATGGCATCTCAGTAGATATATACTCTACTTATTAATCTTCTCAGCTATCTCCTCCCGCTCCTTCATCTGTAGGGCGACCATAGCTGCGAAGTCCCCACCTTGAGCGAGCAGCTCCTCGGGGCTGCCACTCTCGGTGATTCGCCCTTCACGTAGGACGATCACTTGATCAGCTCGGCGAATGGTACGCATACGATGGGCGATGATTAGGACGGTCTTGTCACGCACCAGCTCGCTGATGCCCTGCTGCAGTAGCGTCTCATTCTCCACGTCAAGGCTGGCCGTAGCCTCGTCTAGGAGGATCACTGGGGCATCCTTCAATAGGGCTCGGGCAATGCTGATTCGCTGACGTTCGCCCCCCGAGAGCTTCTGCCCATTCTCTCCGATGAGCGTATCATAGCCCTCGGGGAGCTGGCTGACGAACTCCTCGCAGCGTGCTAGGCGAGCAGCCTCTATCACCTCCTCATCGGTAGCCCCCGAGCGACCAATGCGGATATTATCCATTACTGAAGCGTTGAAGAGTACCACATCCTGAAAGACGATGGCGAAGTGTGCCAGCAGTGCCTCGGGATCAATCTGCGATATATCCCGACCTCCGAGCGTAATACGTCCCTCTTCTATATCCCAGAAGCGAGCAGCGAGCTTGGCGATCGTGCTCTTGCCTCCTCCTGAGGAGCCCACTAGGGCGGTTACCTCTCCCTGCCGAGCGGTGAAAGATATATCATGGAGCACCTCTCGTCCAGGCTCATAGGCGAAGGAGACATGGTCGAAGGCTATGTCATAGCGACGTATCGTGACCTCTGCCTTCCCAGTCTGTACCGGCATCTCCTCGATCTGACGCACACGGGAGATACGAACATCTAGGTAACTCAATAGGATCGAATAGTTCAGCACCTCCTCAATAGGGATGTATACTGAAGAGCCAAAGACAAGGAAGACTAGATAGGCCATCAGATCCAGTGTCCCAGCCTGCAGAAGCGAAGCTCCGAGGATGGCAACAAAGGCAAGCCCCAGCCGTAGGAGCACGACTGAGGCATTCATACACACACTGGCCAAGAGCTCATCACGGATCATCTCCTCCTCTAGGACATTTAGAGAGTGATCTAGTGCCCTCAGATAAGCCTGCTCTCCTCTATATGCTTTGATCTCACGTATGTTCTCTAGTCCCTGCTGGATATCCTCGGTCACCTGACGCTTGAGACGATAGCTCTCTTGGAAGCGTCCTCGCAGCATACGTCTTGTCACGAGTACGATGAGGACTACCAGGGGAAGCGGAGCAAGGAGGGCAACCGAGAGACGCCAGTCATAGAAGCACAGCGAGAGAGTAATGAGCACCACACTGATTATAGAGGCAAAGAGCTGGGGGACAGCGTGGGAGAAGGTATGCTCCAGCTCGGTATTGTCTGCCATGACCGTAGAAGTCAGATCTGACAGATCATGCCGACCGAAGAAGGAGAGCGGTAGCCGACGAAGCTTTTCTGCCACACGTATCCGCCTATCAGCACTCTCCCGATAGACCGCCATGAAGGTGCTAGAGTACTGTAGGTAGGAGACCACTGCAGTCACTAGGGTGAAGGCTAAGGCTAAGATCAGATAGAGCTGCCATCCATACTTCGCCTCGCCTCGACCAAAGGCGGGACGTAGGAAGTCCGAGAAGAAGATAAAGACAAAGACGGAGGGTAGGATGAAGGTGAGGTTGAGTAAAGTCGAATACAAGATACCTCGTTTGAGGTCTCGAGCCCCTGTCGGAGAGAGGGCAAAGCGACGCTCAAGCGGGGTCACATCACGAGCGATATAGGAGGTCATATCCGAATCTTTTTTCGCTGTCATGGGCATAGAGACTAGATACTCCAGGATATAGCTTTCTGATACTCCGCCCACATACGACTATAGAGTCCCTGCTGGGCGAGGAGCTCCTCATGGGTTCCTCGCTCCACGATACGGCCACGATCGAGGACGAGGATACAGTCCACATGCTGGATCGAGGTCAGACGGTGAGCTATCATCAGGGTGGTCTTACCTCGGACGAGTTCTGAGAAGGCTCGCTGGATGAGATGTTCGTTCTCGGGATCAGCGAAGGCTGTGGCTTCATCAAGGACGACGATAGGGGCATCCTTCAGCAGAGCTCGAGCCAGTGCTATACGCTGCTGTTCACCACCCGAGAGGTATACCCCCTTCTCTCCTCCGATAGGAGTCATCAGTCCCTGTGGCAGACGTTGGATGATCTCCTCACAGCGTGAGAGACGTATCACACGTGCGATTTCAGCCTCTGTGGCATGGGGACTGCCGTAGGTGATGTTCTCTCTGAGGGTGGTCTTGAAGAGACGTGCATCTTGGAATGCGAAGGCGACCTCACGCATCAGCTCCGCCTTGGCAATATTCTTCACATCGATTCCTCCGATGAAGATCCCTCCTCCGACTGGATCCCAAAAGCGGGGTACGAGGCGGGATATCGTAGTCTTCCCCGAGCCAGAGGGCCCCACGAGGGCATAGATCTGCCCCTCGGGGATATGGAACGAGATATCCTGTAGGACATCTGAGGTAGATCCTGGGTAGCGAAAGGAAACACCCTCAAAGTGAAGGTCAAAACGCTTGGGAACCATACCGTCCTCAACCTCCATTAGTGGCTCGCCTGAGTGAGTCAGCTCCTCCACACGAGAGATGGCCTGCTCTGCATTGAAGAGTGTGTACTGGAGGTTCATCACCTTCATGATGCTGGTCGTGAGCACGGGAGCCAGTAGGAGATAGAGGAGTGTATCGGCTATCGTTAGGCTATAGTCTCCCTCATGGTAGACGATGAGGATAGAGGTCGGGATGAGGAAGTAAGGGATGGCATGGATGAGTATCAGATATAGGATCATACGAGCCCGTAGTCTCCCCGTATAGCGGGTGACTAACTCACGATAGCTGATGATACTATTGTAGAACCGCTTAAAGGAATAGATCGTCTGCTGAAAGACCTTGACCACAGGGATCCCCCGCACATACTCCACGGCCTCTCCGCTCATCTCCTCCAGAGCGAGCAGATAGCGACGCTGGAAGTCGTTGGTCTTCGAGTCCATCATGGAGACAATGATGAGGAAGGCCAGGATAATCGGGATCAAGCAGGCTATGCCTAGACGATAGTCGAAGACGAAGATCATCACCAGCACAACAATTGGAGCGACGATACTCCCCATCAGATCAGGAAGGATATGTGCGATGAAGGTGTGAGTCTCCGAGGCATTCTCATCGATCACCTTGCGCATACGTCCCCCACTCTTGCCCTCGAAGAAGCCCATCGGCATATTCATCAAGGAGCGCATGGCTCGACGACGCATATTGATCTCTACCCGAAAGGCTGCTAGATGGGCGAGTGTTCCCGAGATGAAATAACAGACGAAGCTACCAATGGTCATCCCGACAGCCCAAATGGAATAGCGGACTACCAGCTGGTAATCAATCTCTACCTTGAAGGAGAAGAGTGTACGAGCGATGAGCCAAATGAAGACGTAGGGAACAAGCGACAGCAATCCACTCATCGCAGAGAAGATGAGTGAGAGGGGCAGTAGGTAGCTTCTGCTACCCATGTAACCTCTAACGCGTCGTAGTATATCCATCATATTTTGGGTTCGCGATCTATAATGTGTTGTGCATTCCAGGGGAAATAGAGGAGAGTGAATAGGTGCTCATCATCCCTTCTACCCCGCAAAGATAATAAAACAACCGCAGACAAATACACACCTAACACTCTATCAATCAAGCACATTAAATATATGTAAACATCACTACCCCTTCTCCCCCCTCCTAAGTCTATCTCCTAGGCGATATAAGGGAGACATCCACCCCCCCACAGCCATGCTCCTATAATATAAACAAAGGTAAACCTAGCCTCCTCCTTTAGAGAGCAAGGATGAGGGAGAGAGGGGACACACCCCATCCCTTGGCTCCACTCTCGCTGGATGAGGAGAAGTAGGTGGTACATAACAGCCATTACGAAGGGGGTACAGACTCCCTAGGAGAGGACACGGTATGAATGCTTCCATCACCGTTACATAGGTGACGAAAGCGTTCATTATATGTTCGCACTCACGATCTCGGTATGAACGCTCCCACGATCTTACTTAGAGCGCCGAGGCGTTCATACCGAGAGCGCAAGTGCGCTCTCGGTATGAACGTTTTTGCCCTCTAGGAATATTTGACACAGAGACAGTTAGGTGAACTCTTTTTTTGATCTCCGTGCCCCCTCCCCCAAATCTTCTCCTACCTAGGAGTAAGAGGAGCTGGGAATAGAATAGCTATCCCCTCACCTAACCGCTATCCAATGGGGATAAGGAAGGACAGAGGGAGGAGCAGAGGCCAATAGCCAGATTATACAAGTCTAAAGCAAGCAAAGAGGCTGTGAAGCATACTTAGCCATAGACATATACTAGAGATCAAGCGGTAAACAAGTCAGGAGATAACGGCTCGGAGGAGCTAGATTACGGAATTACAAACAAGAGCGATAAGGAGATGGAGGCACGGGGACGAAAAGATGATTTAACAGGAAAAGGGTACCTTTGCAGGCAATAAAGACATTATAAGAAGCGTTTTAATCGCAGTAACACAGTAATTATATATGAGAACCCTTGTATTTGTACTCCTTGCCCTCGTTGCCCTCAGTGGCTGTCGCAAGGAGATACCCACCCCTACTCCCACCCCGCCCCCTACTCCAGATCGGA
>NZ_CAJZFJ010000014.1 GCF_915070105.1 uncultured Porphyromonas sp. | reverse complement strand
GCTATGTAGGCGAAGTTTCCCCACGACATCATTGCGGTAAAAGCCTGTTCGTTCATTGGGCTCATCCTTCTTAAATCCCTTCGATTGGTAGCGAAGGTATTCGATAAGATAGCCGATATGCTTGTGGTCATTCCCCACATGGACATAGCTGTTGAAGGTGCCGTAGCTTCCATAGGAGCTACGCAGGCCTGCATGGAAGGTCTTGGGGATAGGTGTCGAGACCATGTTCACCGCACCTCCCGTGGTGAAGGGGCCATACTGCACCTGACTACTCCCCTTCAGTACCTCTATGGCATACATACGGGCTGCATTGGGGAAGTAGTAGGCGGCAGGAGCGGCATAGGGAGCGGGGGCTGCTAGGATCCCATCCTCCATCAGCGAGATACGTTCACTACGCTCAGCCTTCGTTCCTCGTAGGCTGATGTTAGGGCGAAGGCCATAACCATCCTCTTCATAGATGTTCACACCTGGCACAGCACGTAGTATACGGCTTATGTCTGTGTAGCCAAACTTTGCCAGTTCCTTCGGCGAAAGGTAATAAGCAGAACCGGTGCGGTTGCGTGCCTCCAACTTGCTCCCCAGCATCTGGCGTGCGTAGACCACGATCTCATCAAGACGTCGGACGGAGTCCCTCGTCTCCCTCAAGCTATCTGTCGGGAGCACCTGTGCCCCAGCTCCGATACTGATCGAGCCGAGGCATAGAGTAAATGCTAGTTGCCTAGCTGTATGGTACATATTCTATCTATAAGTATGATCTCCTCTGTCACCCGAGGCACACCCTAGCCCAGACCCCATCAGGGTCAGACCGGACACGATATATATTGTCTACATATGGTGAAGGGGAGCAGTCCGCAAGCAACCTAGGTAATTCGCCCGCAAAGATATATCATATCTAGTCCCTACGAAATACCTATAAATGGGTATTTTATACCTTCTTGCCCCCTTCCCCTCCCCCTTTCCTCCCTTACACTTTCTCTTCCCTCCACACCTCTTACTGCGCCAATCTCTAGGTAGCACACAGGGCAGCCCCCGGGGGCTCGCCCCCTCGCGCGCGTACCTATTTTATATATAGTGTATGGGGGCGGGGGAGCGAGTGTGGAGGCTGGGGGGGCGGTAGGGACGAGCCCCCGAGGAAGGGAGGGAGGTGCCACCCTCTAGTGTAATACCCTCTGTTTCAGACATGCCGAGTGGACAAAAACGCTCTTACCGAGAGCGCAAGTGCGCTCTCGGTAAGAGCGTCCTCATCACCTTACATAGGTGATGGAAACGTTCATTATAGGAGCGTCGATGCGCTCTCGGTAAGAGCGTCTTCGTCACCTTACATAGGTGATGAAGGTATTCTTTATAGGAGTGCAGACACGCACTAGGCAAGGGGGGATCTGCGTACTTAGGATGCCCGACATTAGCCCCCCAAGAAGCCCTAGGTGCTCGGGGCGAAGAGCGTCCCCGACCTAGTAGACCGAGGTAGCCTACCCCTAGGGCTTGAGTGAGATAGCTCGGGGGAGGGGAGAGGAGGGTGGCCTCTCCCAAGGTGGGGCGCTGATTTCCGTCCCATCTACGGCTATATGTTGGCAATGCCGTATCTTTGTCCTGTAAAACAGCTTCGTATAACAAAGGATAGTCACGATGGTTATTACCTCTGCAGAGTTCGTCATCAGCAATAGTCGGGTAAACAAGTGCCCGACGACAGGGCTCCCCGAGTATGCCTTTATAGGTAGATCCAACGTGGGGAAGTCCTCGCTCATCAATATGCTTACTGGGCGAAAAGGTCTAGCCATGACCTCGCAAAAGCCAGGTAAGACACAGCTCATCAACCATTTCCTGATCAATAAGGATTGGTACCTCGTAGACCTTCCAGGTTACGGATATGCACGCCTTAGCCGAGACGGACGTGATGGGCTACGTAAGATGATCGAGGACTATATCCTAGAGCGTACTGAGCTCGTATGCCTCTTCGTGCTCCTAGATAGTCGTCTGGAGCCTCAGAGGATAGACCTCGAGTTCATCGAATGGCTAGGTGAGGAAGGCATTCCCTTTGCTCTTGTCTTCACCAAGGCGGACAAGCTCTCCAAGGGTAAGCTCGCTGCCAACATCGCAGCCTACAAGGAGCGTCTCCTGCAGCAGTGGGAGGAGCTTCCCCCACTCTTCATCACTTCCTCCGAGGCACGAATGGGCAGAGACGAGCTACTCTCCTATATAGATGGAATAAACAAATCATTATAAACCACACCACATGTCTACTAAAGGTACAATCCTCGTCACTGGGGGAACGGGCTACATCGGTTCCCATACGACCGTCGAGCTTATCCAGGCAGGCTACAAGGTAGTTAGCCTAGACAACCTCTCTAACTCCAACATCAACGTCCTCGATGGTATCGAGGCCATTACGGGCACACGCCCCGTATTCTATCAGGTAGATTGCAACGATGAGTCTGCCATAGAAGAGATATTCACCAACCACCCCGATATACAGGGTGTCATCCACTTTGCTGCTAGCAAGGCTGTCGGAGAATCCGTACAGAAGCCCCTGCTCTACTACCGCAACAACCTCCTATCCCTCATCGTCCTCCTAGAAGCCATGCAACGTCATGGTACCAAGGGGATCGTATTCTCCTCCTCCTGCACTGTCTATGGACAGCCCGAGGTGCTTCCCGTAACAGAGGATGCCCCCGTACAAGAGGCCCTATCCCCATACGGCAATACCAAGCAGATCAACGAAGAGATCCTACGTGACGTCGTCTATGCTGGCGTCCCCTACAAGGTAATCCGTCTTCGCTACTTCAACCCTATAGGTGCACACCCCTCAGCTCTTATCGGGGAGCTCCCACTAGGTGTCCCTCAGAACCTCATCCCCTACCTTACGCAGACTGCTGCCGGTATTCGTCAGGAGCTAAGTGTATTTGGCGACGATTACAATACCCCTGATGGCTCGTGCATCCGTGACTACATCAACGTAGTCGATCTAGCTAGAGCTCACGTCCTCGCCGTAGACCGTATACTAGATGAGGCGAAGAAGAGCCCCGCACTCGAGACCTTCAATATCGGTACTGGCCGTGGAGTGAGTGTACTAGAGCTTATCCGCACCTTTGAGGAGGTAACGGGTGTCCCCGTCCCTCACAAGATCGTCGGACGTCGTGAGGGAGACATCGTGCAGGTATGGGCTGATCCTTCCCTAGCGAACAACGTCTTAGGTTGGCAGGCTAGAGAGAGTCTCGCCGACACCCTTCGCTCAGCTTGGGCTTGGCAGGTACGCCTGAAAGAGCAACAGAAGTAACTACATAGGTCGGAGGGCACGTCTGTGCCCTCCGACCCATCACCTATTTAGCTATCGATGCAGAAGAACTATAAGAGAACACTCATCACTGCCGCCCTTCCCTATGCCAACGGGCCAGTGCATATCGGACACCTTGCTGGGGTCTACATCCCCGCAGATATCTACGCTCGCTACCTGCGCCTTAAGGGGCAGGAGGTGCTCTTTGTCTGTGGAAGCGATGAGCACGGTGTGCCTATCGCCATCCGTGCGCAGAAGGAGGGAGTTACCCCACAGGATATAGTGGATCGTTATCACACCATTATCCGAGACTCCTTCGCTCGCTTCGGTATGACCTTCGACATCTATAGCCGTACGACGAGCCCTACCCATCGGGAGCATGCCTCGGACTTCTTCCGTACACTCTATGAGAAGGGTGCCTTTACAGAGGAGGAGACGGAGCAGTACTACGACCCCGAGGCTCGGCAGTTCCTCGCCGACCGCTATATAGTAGGTACATGCCCTAGGTGTCAGAATGACCACGCCTATGGAGACCAGTGTGAGAGCTGTGGATCTACCCTTAATCCTACGGACCTCATCCACCCACACAGTGCCATATCTGGCGCTACTCCCATCCTCAAGAAGACGAAGCATTGGTATCTGCCCCTTGACCAGCACGAGCCTTTCCTTCGTGAGTGGATCCTAGAGCAGCATAAGGAGTGGAAGAGTAATGTGTATGGGCAGTGCCGTAGCTGGCTCGACGGGGGACTCCAGCCTAGGGCTGTGAGCAGAGACCTTGACTGGGGAATACCAGTCCCTGTCGAAGGTGCCGAGGGCAAGGTACTCTACGTATGGTTTGATGCTCCGATCGGGTATATTTCCAACACCAAGGAACTTCTCCCCGATACCTGGGAGACCTGGTGGAAGGATCAAGATACACGTCTCCTTCACTTCATCGGCAAGGACAATATCGTCTTCCACTGCATCGTATTCCCAGCAATGCTCCGTGCTGAGGGCTCATACATCCTCCCAGAGAACGTGCCTGCCAATGAGTTCTTAAACCTAGAAGGTAACAAGATCTCCACCAGCAGAAACTGGGCTGTTTGGCTCAATGAATACCTCGACGAGCTACCAGATAAGCAGGATGTCCTGCGCTATGTCCTCACCGCAAATGCCCCCGAAACCAAGGACAACGATTTTACGTGGAAGGACTATCAGGCACGGAACAACAACGAGCTAGTTGCTGTCTTTGGCAACTTCGTGAATAGAGCGCTCGTACTGACCTCGAAGTACTTCGAGGGGCATGTGCCTGCCCTTGGTGATCTCACCGACTTTGACCGGGAGACGCTCTCGGAGCTTAGCACTACCCGGGCTGCGATAGAACGCGAACTGGACAACTTCCACTTCAGAGAGGCTCTCAAGGAAGCGATGAATCTTGCTCGACTTGGGAACAAGTACCTCGCCGACACTGAGCCCTGGAAGCTCGCCAAGACAGACCTAGCACGTGTGGCGACGATCCTCAATATCTCGCTGCAGATCACCGCTAATCTCGCTATTGCCTTTGCCCCATTCCTTCCCATGAGTAGTGAGCGTCTCTGTCAGATGCTTCAGATCGCCCTCCCTAGCTGGGAAGACCTAGGACGTGCAGACCTCATGCCCGTAGGACATGCTCTAGGGGAGGCTCGCTTGCTCTTCGAGAAGATCGAGGATGAGGTGATCGAGGCGCAGGTGCAGAAGCTCTTGAAGACTAAGGAGGAGAACGAAGCCGCTGAGGCTACAGCTGCTCCTGTGGCTGCTCCGATAGCCTTCGAGGACTTCCAGAAGCTCGACATCCGTGTCGGTACTGTCCTCGAGTGCACGAAGGTGCCGAAGGCTGATAAGCTCCTCCAGTTCCGCCTCGACGATGGTCTCGGGGGAAGGACAATTATATCTGGCCTAGCCGAGCACTACGCTCCCGAGGATCTCGTCGGTAAGCAAGTATGCTTCATTGCCAACCTCCCTCCCCGTAAGCTACGTGGTGTAGAGAGCGAAGGTATGATCCTCTCTACTCTGGATGCTGCGACGGGTAAGCTCCACATCATCACACCTCAGCAGGGCGTAGCCCCTGGTAGCGAGGTGAAGTAACCCCCTATCATTATGAACCGTCCCTTTGCTGGTAGCATGCTCACCCCTCGTCTGTGGGTGAGCATGCTACTTTTCTTTTGTTTTCCTGCGTTCCTCTCGGCGCAGTCCGCTAAAGGTCGCCTCACGGAGCACCGCCTACGTATCATCCACACCACGGATATACATGGCAATGTCTACCCCTATGACTTCCTGAACGTACACGCAGGATCGGGTAGCATGTCCCGTCTATCTACCGTGATGAAGCAGGTGCGAAAGTCTGACCCTCAAGCCCTGCTCCTCGATGCAGGTGACCTGCTACAGGGTGAGCCACCTGCCTACTACTTCAACTATGTCGATACCGTAGCCCCACACATCATTGCCTCGGCGATGAACTATCTGCGCTACGATGCAGTGGCTATGGGTAACCATGATATCGAGCCTGGGCATAGCGTCTTCGACCGATGGGGGAAGACCTGTAAGTTCCCCTTGCTCGGTGCCAATATCATTTCGGACAAAACGGGCAAGCCCTACTTCAAGCCCTATCAGATCTTCCAACGCTCTGGCCTGCGTATCGCTGTCCTAGGCTTCACCACTCCCGCCATCCCACAGTGGGTACCTCGTCATCTGTGGGAGGGGTTGCACTTCGATGACATCATCGCCTCTGCCAAGGTTTGGATACCTCTGATACGGGAGCGTGAGCGTCCCGACCTCCTCGTCGTACTCATGCACTCTGGTCTCGAGAACGATAACCCTGATTATCTCGAGAATGCGGGGCGTACCCTCGGCGAAGGTGTCCCTGGTATCGACCTGATGCTTATCGGGCATGACCACCGCAAGGAGCTGGAGTGGCTTCGTCCACGTGGTACGGCAGACTCGGTGCTGCTTATCAATCCAGCTAACCACCTTGATCGGGTCTCCGACATCCAGATTACCATCAAGAAGCGTGGTGGGGTAGTGGTCTCCAAGGAGCTACGTCCCTCCTTCATCTCCCTCGACGATGTCGAGCCAGACCCTGCTTTCCTTGCCCGTTTTGCTCCCGAGAGGAAGGCTGTAGAGGCCTACCTTGGTAGCGAAGTAGGTACGCTGGAGGCTCCCGTGGTAGGTGAAGATGCGGTCTTCGGATCCTCGCCCTACATGGACGTGATTCATCGTATGCAGATGGAGGCTGTAGGGGCGGAGATCTCCTTCGCTGCTCCGCTGAAGCTCTCGGCGGTACTACCTGCGGGGAAGCTCTACATCCGAGACCTATTTAAGTTCTGTCCCTTCTCCAACTTTATCTATGCAATGTCGCTCACGGGACACGAGATACGTGGCTATCTCGAGCACTCATACGCAGGCTGGACGGGCGGAATGACCTCTACCGAGGACCAACTCATACGTCTGCGCCCTGGGGCTAAGGAAGGCGATAAGTATAAGACTGCTGTCCCTCCCTACAATTATAGCTCAGCCCAAGGCATTGACTACCTAGTCGATCTCACCAAGCCCGAGGGAAGTCGGGTGACGGTCCTTCGCCTAACAGGGCATAAGGAGCCCTTTGACCTCGACCGTACTTACCGGGTAGCCGTGAACTCCTATCGGGCAGGAGGTGCTGGCGGGATGCTGACCAAGGGCTCGGGCATTGCCAAGGAAGACCTCCCCAAGAGAATTGTAGGAGCGACCTCCCACGATCAGGTCTACTACCTAGCAGCCTTCTTCCGCAAGTACGGCTCGGTGCGCCCTGTTGATCCTGCGAACTGGCGGTTCATCCCCGATAGCCTTGCCCGTCCAGGGGCTGAGCACTCTCGCTCGTTCCTCTTCCCTCGGCGGAAGTAGCTCCCTCGGCTGATCGCCCTCGCTCCCTACCTCCTAGACTGCTCGTCGTTCTATGCCACTTGCCTTCATCGGATGTGTGATCCTAGCCCTCATGCTGGGCTGGGCGCTCTACCTCCTCTATGAGATGCGTCGGCGTAGCAAGCTCCTCAGGGAGGTAGCGACACCGCTCCCATCTAGCCCTCATCACTCGGGAGAGATCGATGTGGATAGCTCACAGCTATTCCGCTCGGTCTCTCCCGAGGGGTATAACCCCTACTGGCTCGTCTTCGATACGGAGACCTTTGACCTCATTCCCGACGAAGATCCTGCTGAGGGATACGATACTCGTCCCATCGCTCTCTCCTGGCAACTGCTCGACGAGAGTGGGGCAATGCTCCTAGAGGAGAGCTATCTGCTGGCTCGGGTGGAGCACCTCTCCCCCGAAGCAACCGCCCTGCATGGAGTGACTGATGAAGACCTCAAGCTACGGGCAAAGCCCCCACGAGAGGTCTACACGCTCTTCCTCGGCGATCTCTCTCGGGCATCGATGGTCGTGGCGCATCACCTCGCCTTTCACCGCTCGATACTTGCTGCTGATCTCCAGCAGGAGGGGCTAGAGGCAAGTCCGCTCCTATCTGCCCGAGGACTCTGTACGATGGAGTGGGGGAGGTCGCTGGGCTTCAAGCGTAGTGCCACGGGCGAAGCGCTCTATCCACGTCTCTCGGAGCTCTTCGGGCAGCTCTACTTCGCTCGCCCTTCGCTCCGAGTGCGCTATACGAGCAAGACACTGCGTGATGTGCGCCTCTGCGCTGCCTCACTTCGCCGTCATCCCCTCCTCATGGCTTCGTCGTAGGGGAGGTGGAGGTAGTTCTTTTTCCTCTCTTTTCTATCTTTGCCCTTTGGGAAAGGCCTAGCGATGTGGGTGGCTTGGTGTGAGCCTTGCCCCTGCTTGTGAGGTACCCCCACTACCTCACTGGAGGTAGCCCCGATACCCTTATAGAGGTGCCCTTAGTACCTTGGTGGAGGTACTGATACTACCTTAGAGAGGCTTCGGGGCAAGGCCTCGGTGAGTGTTCCTTGCCCCCTTTGTATAGGCAGCAGGAAAAAGGCCTACCCACATAGCAGGGAAGGCCCAACTACACATAAAGACTCAATACGCAGAACAATGACAGCAACATACAAGCTAGGCCTAGCACTCAGTGGCGGTGGCATCAAGGGCTTCGCCCACCTCGGCGTCCTCAAGTACCTAGAGGAGATAGGAGTAAGACCCGAGATACTTGCTGGGACAAGTGCTGGAGCCTTAGTAGGGGCATTCTATGCCTGTGGCTACTCCTGCGAGGAGGTCTTTGAACTGCTCTCCCGCAATGGCTTTATGAAGATGACGAGCCTAAAGATACGAGGGGGAGGGATGTTCAGTGCCTCTAACTTCCACCGACACCTCAAGCGCAACCTCCGCTACAAGAAGCTCGAAGACCTTCCCCTGCCTCTGAGGATCGTAGCTACAGACCTAGACGAAGGCGACCTGCGTGTCTTCACCGAAGGTCGTCTAGCGGATATTGTCCTAGCCTCGTGCAGTGTCCCCATACTCTTCACTCCAGTAGAGATAGATGGTCATGCGTATGTAGACGGGGGGATCTTCCGGAACTTCCCCGTGACCATCATCCGTGCGGACTGCGAGCAGGTCATCGGGGTGAACCTAGGACCTGTCTCCCACGAAGAGGTCGAGCGCTCGATGACCTCTATCGCTAACCGAGCCTGGGAGCTGGTCTTTCGTCAGAATACTATCCCCGACAGAGAGGCCTGCGACTACCTGCTGGAGACGATGGAGGTGACCCGCTATAGTATGTTTGAGGTCAGTGCAGCCTCCACCCTCATGACCATAGGATATGAACTGGCGCAGAAGGAGCTCGCTCCCCTAGCTGCCCAGCATACCTCCCAAACAGAAACCAATGAACCCCAATAAGATCGTTATCTACTCCGTCCTCCCACGTCTGTGGGGAAATAAGACAAAGAACCTCAAGGTAGGTGGTACACTTAGTGAGAATGGCTCGGGGAAGCTCTCCGACTTCACTCCCGAGGCCCTCGCCTATATCCGCAGCCTAGGTGCTACGCACATCTGGTACATCGGCCTACTGGAGCATGCCACCAAGACCGACTACAGCGCCTATGGCATCCAGCCCGATCACCCCGACACGGTCAAGGGGCAAGCGGGCTCACCCTATGCCGTCAAGGACTACTACGATGTCTGTCCTGACCTAGCGGAGGATCCACGGAAGAGACAGGAGGAGCTAGATGCGCTCATAAGGCGCACTCACGAGGCAGGGCTAAAGGTGCTTATGGACTTCGTGCCGAACCACGTAGCCCGCTCCTACTACTCCGATGCCAAGCCCGAGGGAGTGGAGGATCTAGGGCAAGGGGATGATCAGAGCCTAGCCTTCTCGGCAAGGAACAACTTCTATTACCTTCCCGGGACAAGCCTTAGCCTCCCACACACTTCCCCCAATACCCCAGCCTACGAAGAGATACCAGCCCGAGCTACGGGCAACGACTGCTTCTCCGCCACTCCCGGTATCTGCGACTGGTACGAGACGGTGAAGCTGTGCTATGGGGTGGACTACCTCGGTGGTGGAGCTCTGCACGCTGACCCCATTCCCGATACCTGGCATAAGATGCGGGACATCCTTAGCTACTGGGCAGCACGTGGCGTCGATGGCTTCCGCTGTGATATGGCGGAGCTTGTGCCGGAGGCCTTCTGGAGGTGGTGTATAGCTTCGCTCAAGGGTGAGTATCCTCATCTATACTTCCTCGCCGAGGTCTACCAGCCTCACCGCTATGAGGCTTACCTAGAGTCGGGCTTCGATGCCCTGTATGACAAGGTCGGGGTTTACGATAGACTTGTCCAGATCGGACAGGGGAAGGTCTCCGCCACCCCTGAGTTCACCTGGGCACGAGATGCCGTAGGGACTCGTCAGGGGCAGATGTGCTACTTCATGGAGAATCACGACGAACAGCGTCTAGCGTCTTCGATGGTCTTTGGGGATGCTCTGCAGGGCTTCTTGACCTCGGCTAGTGCTGCTCTTAGCGGGGGGAACCCTTGGCTCCTCTACTTCGGCCAAGAGCTAGGTGAGTCGGGGATGCAGGCAGAGGGCTTCAGTGGATGCGATGGTCGTACCACCATCTTTGACTATTGGGCTCTGGAGCGGCTACAACGCCTGCAGCAAGGCGGCTACACGGCGAAGTATCTAAGCGAAGAGGAACAAACGATCCTCCGCCTCTACAAGACGCTGGGTGAGGTGATGTCGCTACCTGTGATCAGCCATGGTGGATACTTCGGACTTATCCCCACTGGTGTGGATAGGGCAGATCAAGTGCTGAGCTATGTGCGCTACTATCGAGGGGAGCTCTTCCTCGTCGTCGCAAGCTTTGCTGACGTGGCTGGAGAGCTTGTCCTACCTCTGCCCGAGGAGCTCTTTGCAGCGCTCGGTGTAGAGCCAGGTGAGGTGGTGTATAGAGCTGTGGATAAGCTTACCTCGGAGAGCCAGCTACTCACGCTCACTCCTTGGGCACCCCTTCGCCTAGAGCAGCCGGGTAGGGGACTTCGCCTCTTGCACCTCGTTCCCGTAGACTAGCTCGGTGGGGTAGCAGTATATCGAGAGAACTTGCTGTATTAGATCTTTTTCTCTAACTTTGAGGTGGAGGTTGTTTAGCTACTTAGCTAGCCACCTCCACTACTACATTCTAAGTGTCTCACCGCTCTCCTCGTAAGGGGAGAACACAAACAACTAAGAACTATGGACATCAGAATTCAAGCCCTCCACTTTGAAGCTACCGTACAGCTCAAGGAGTTTATCCAGAAAAAGCTAGAGAAGCTCAACCGCTTCGCCGATGACATCCAAGGAGCAGAAGTTATCCTGAAGGTGACGAAGCCGGAAGTATCTAATAATAAGGAAGCATCCATCAAGCTCAAGGTAAGTGGCCCCGACTTTTACGTAGAGAAGATCGGTAACTCCTTCGAGGAGTCAATCGACCTTTGTATAGATGTCCTCAAGCGTAAGCTAGAGAAGCATAAGGGACTCTAGCGAAGTACCTAATAAGCCCATACGGGTAAAAAGAAGCCCCCCAAGTGCCAGTGAGCACTTGGGGGGCTTCCCGTATAGTCCGGATGCTTAGCAGTAGAAGAAGCGATCAACGAGCTCCTTGAGGAAGACAGGGTCTGCCTGTGCCTTGTCTCGGAGGTCTCCGTCCTGATAGCTGCGTAGATGACGGATCAAGCCATCGATGGTCAGCGGGTCAAAGACGCCGAGGGCCTCGTAGATAGCACGATCCTTCTCTAGGCGATCGGCTGAGGCGATACAAGAGGCAGGTAGGCTGTCGAGGTGCGAAAGCTTGTCAGCGAATTCACTCTTATGTATGTTCATCGATACATAGGTCTTCTTAGCAAGCTCTAGTGCATCGGGGAGCTCGAAGCCATGGCGAGCTGCGGTGGTGATACCAGCTAGAAGCAGGTAGATATTCGCTGATCCGTCTGGGGCACGGAACTCGATGGTCTGCTTGCCCGTGTATCGCTTGTTCTCTGGCTTTTCTAGGGGATTGACGATACTGCACATATCGACCTTTGCACTCCATCCTAGGGGCACACGTACGAGGGCTGAGCGGTTACGGTCACCCCAGCATACGGTGGTAGGTGCCTCCTGGTGTGGCACAAGTCGGAGGTAGGATGTGGGGTTGGTGTTCCCGAAGGCAGTGAGGGAAGAGGCAAGACTCATCATACCAGCCACAGCCTTGTGTGCGATGTCGGTTAGGGAGCCGTCTGCGTGTACGTAGCAGTTATTTCCTTCCTTATCTACGATCTTGGTATGCACGTGCATGCCGCTACCTGCCTTACCCACGATGATCTTAGGAGCAAAGGTAACGTTGAGTCCCATACGCCAGCCGAGCTCGAAGAGGATCCACTTACCGAGCTGTAGGTCTTGTGCTGCACGCTCTACGGGGACAGGCAGGAATTCGATCTCGTTCTGCTCGTAGTTGTACTCATCAGTACTAAAGTTACCCACCTCACCATGAGCGTACTTGATATGTCCGCCGCACTCGGCGATCAGTCGGATAGCTTGTGTGCGGAACTCGATCTGCTTGCTGAAGGGAGACATCTCATGGTAGCCACGCTGATCGACCGCTGCATAGTTCTCTTCCTTGGGGCTGATGACGTAGTATTCGAGTTCGCCCATAGCGTGGAACTCCAGTCCACCTGTTACTTCACGGAAGGCCTTGGCTGCACGGTGAAGTATCTGGTCTGGGGCGGAGGAAAGGGGCTGACCATCCTTGTCCATGTACGCACAGAAGAAGCTAATCGTAGGCTCAGCTGTGAAGGGGTCCATGAAGGCCGATGAGAACTGAGGTACGACGTACAAGTCGGAGGAGCCTGCCTCCATGACTCCGGGGAAGAGGCTCGAGCCATCTACGCGTTCTCCTGAGGAGAGTACCTCGTCAAGGTATTCAAGGTCTTGGATAATGAAGTTGAGTTCCTTGAGGTGACCATCACCACCGGTGTAGCGGAAGTTCACGGCATGGATATCTTGATCCACGATATACTTGATGATGTCGGCCTTGGTGAAGGCTTCGGGCTGCTTCCCTATGGCCCGTGCGATAGGGTTTAGGATGTACTCCATAGTTCGTTGTGAGTAGTTTGAATTGTATGTAGAGTTTGTTCGTGGGGTTTGGTCAGTCGGGAATGGGTGGCAAAGTATCCCTTCGTGGTACCTCGCGCATGTGAGCCTCTATCTCGCGGGTCATCTGTAGGAGTCCGTGCAGCTGGGTCAGTACATCGAAGACAGCGTCCTCGCTGAGTACCCCGCAGAGTAGATCCTCTGGGAACTCGTTGCGGTCACTGCTTTCCTTGTCAATGAACCAGTCGGTAGAACTATAATAAGTGATGAGATCCTCGAGCTGAGGGATTGCTTCTTGCATGGCAAAGAGTAGCTTTTCGCCCTCGTTGCCGAGTTCGATCCAGCGGTTTAGAGCTGATTCCATTAGGCGTATACGCTCGATGCGTTTTGCTTCCATATTCCTAACTAATCTAACCTTATAGCAAAAGTACATATTTAATATAAAGTATCCACTACCTCAGCTGAAAATTTTCGTCAGATTGTCTCGTGTCGTCTCCGTGGCTTCTACTTTTCTCTCTGTGTATTAGTATTCTACCCTCATTGAGTGCGTGCCGTTGTGTGTATTAAATGGAACCTTTTCCCTTCGTGTCGGTCGTGGTACTTCCTCTCTAATCACCTATCATAGGTGGTCGTGGTTACCTATGATAGGTGAATGCTACCACCTATGATAGGTGAAGGTGGCGATGTTACCGAGACCGTTACGCTCCCCATTCTGTAGCATATATAGCTCTATTCTGTAGTATGCATAGCTCTAATATAAGTAGCATGTGTAGCTCTATAAAGTGTATCAGTGAAAGTTCGCTACCTTTGTGGAAGCGACCTCGTTTATGAACACTAAATAATCTATCAGGAAGCAATGAAGCGACTAAGCCTTGTAAGTATCCTATGTTTTCTCCTAGCCCTTGTGGGGCTCAGCTCTTGTGGCGAATCCACACTTCGCAAGGATATCCTCGGGGAGTGGACAGGTGATCCTAAGATCTTGAAGAACCTAGAATGGATGGGAGGAGGACAAACGAAGATTTATGCCTTTGACTGGAAGTTTGATAACGGGAATCGAGGATTGATCAAGGTTGGGAAAACGCTCACTTTGCGGGAGGAGGAAGAGGAGGTGTACCTACGTGTAGCTATCGAAGTTCCGATTATCTACAACGTCTATGGTGATGGGCTTTCCTTCAGGTTTGATAAGGATTCTGTCCAAGTCGAGATCCTTGAATGTCTTATCAACGGCAAGAATTATAAAGATGTAGTTGCCCAGGATGTTGAGGGGGAAGGTGAAGCAGCCCTCCAAAGAGCCTACGATACAGTAACGGAGCAGCTAAAAGAGTTAGTTGAGGAAGACGTTCGCAGGCAGATCGGGACTCCTTTGGAGATAACCTATAGTTATGACGCTAGCGTGAAGAACGATATCCTGACGCTCAAGCAAGGGGGAAAGATACCCCTCACCTTCCACCGCAATAAGTCCCAGGAAGCTACGGCACCATAGCGATACATACTGATAGGAGGGGCTCTACAGACCTGCCCCTCATCTAGGAGGATCAGTGGAGACGTATCGGGAAGGAGTTTTGTAGCCTTCCTTACAGGGGCTAGGATCTCACCTAGGGGGCACACCTGGCACGTCTCGCACCTTCATAAGAGAAGCTCGATCTCCTCACGGAGCATCACTCGTAGCCCCTTCGCTTACTGCTGGGGCTGAGGATTTGTTCCTACTGGAGAACAACTATACTAACTACGAACACTAAACATCTAGAGAACAATGAAACGACTCAGTCTTGTAAGCATCCTATGCTTGCTCCTAGCCCTCGTAGGGCTCAGCTCTTGTAACGACTCCTCACTCCGCAAGGATATCCTCGGGGAGTGGGAAGGCGATCCAGCCACCATGGTAGCCCTAGAGAAGATGACAGATGGGGAGGCTAAGTTCCATTCCTTTAACTTCACATTCAGCGATGAGACACATGGCGTCCTCAACTTTGAGTACACCGTCAGCACCAAGGTGGATGGAGAGGAGATGACTCTGCGCCCTGCCTTTGTAGCACCGATCACCTACAAGATACTTGGGGGGAGACTTACCTTCAAGTTCGATCAGGCTGCTACTCGGGCAGAGATTCTCGAATACCTAATCAATGGCAAGGAATGCATCGAAGTGCTCCGTGAAGCAGCCGAGGGCAAAGAAGAGCAGTTCATCCAAGATACCTACGAGAAAATGAAGAGGGAGATGGAAGAGAGTGTCAAGGAGGGTATGCTCGAAGGCTTTGTGGAAGCTGGAGGTGAAGCCTTCGGTAATGACCTCAAGGTGAAGGACGGCATCATGACGATGAAGGATGAGGATCAAGTACTCCTCTCCTTCCACCGCAAAAAGTCCTAGGTGCTACGACCTCATCGGGATACCTACCGATAGAGGGTAGGCCCTACAGGCTAGCCTCTCATCCAGAGGGGGGATGGGGCGACGTCGCAGGTAGGGGTGTTGTAGCCTTAGCCACGAGGCTGAGGGGTGCACCTCTGTGGTATGCTTAGTAGGTCTTGTCCCTCTATGAGAGAGGCTCTGCCTCCTCACTAGGTGTCATTCGTAGACCCTTCGTTCGCTGTAGGATCTATAGATATACCCTTACAGGAGAACAAGAATACTCACTACGAACACTCAACTACTAGAGCACAATGAAACGACTCACTTTTGGAAGCATCCTATGCTTGCTCCTAGCCCTCGTGGGGCTAGGCTCGTGCAACGACTCCTCGCTCCGCAAGGATATCCTTGGGGAGTGGGAGGGGGATCCCAGCACCCTAAAGGCGCTAGAGCGGATCACAAATGGGCGGGCAAAGTTCCATTCCTATAACTTCATATTCAACGATGAGAAACAGGGCGTCCTCAACCTAGAGTACACCATGACATCAAAGATGGATGGTATGGTGATCGACCTACGCCTTGCCTTTGCCGAACCTCTTACCTACAGCATACTCGGCGGCAGACTTTCCTTCACGCTCGATCAGGCTGCTGCCCGAGTCGAGCTCCTCGAATACCTCATCAATGGTAAGGCATGCCTCGATCTCCTCCGAGAGGAGGCCAAGGATAAAGATGAACAGGCTATCCAAGAGGCCTACGAAAAGATCAAGAAGGAGATGGAGGAGAGTGTCAAGGAGGGTATGCGTGAGAGCTTAGGGGCATCTGCTTTCGAAGACCTCGGTAATGACATCAAGGTGAAGGACGGCGTCCTGAGTATGAGGGCGACCGATGGTGTACCCCTCTCTTTCCACCGCAAAAAGTCCTAGGGACACAATCATATATGGACTACATTGACCAACCTCTCATCCGAGGAGACCTAAGGCGACGTCTCGGGCGGGAGTACTATATCCTCCGACGCAAGGTGGAGGATCTCGCCTCGGGGACACGCTGGGCACGTCTCTCCCCGCCCCAGGAGCAGCTCTACCCCCTCATGGAGCATCATTCGCTGATCCTTCGCCCACTGAAGGATGTGGATATGTACCTGCAGGAGAATAAGCGTACCAATCTTCGCCTAGCGATCGCTCACCTAGACGGGATGCGTATCTGCCCCGGAGAGACTTGCTCGGTATGGCGTAGCGTCGGGCGCACCTCTAAGGCTAAGGGCTATCTGGAGGGCTTGGTGCTGCATCAGGGACAGATTCGCAAGGGGATCGGAGGGGGGCTTTGTCAGCTAGGTAACCTGCTCTTCTGGCTCGTGGCACATAGCCCGCTTACCATCACGGAGCGTCACCGCCACACCTTCGATGTCTTCCCCGATGTCCATCGCTTGGTACCCTTCGGGGCGGGAGCGACCCTCTCCTATAATTATATAGACTTCCGCTTTCGTAACGACACGGATCAGCCCTTCTACCTCGAGCTCTGGATGGACGATACCTACCTGTGGGGTCGCCTGAGCACGGAGGGAAGGCACACCTGTAGCTACCATGTCGAGGAGCGAGATCACCGTGTGGTACAACAGATGTGGGGTGGCTACACACGACACAATAGGATCGTACGCATTACCACTTATCCCGATGGGACGACGAGCGAGCAACTGCTCGTGGAGAACCACGCTATCATGATGTACAGTCCTATCCTTAGCCCACCCTACGGGACGAAGGTGCCCTCGGGGGAGGGAGCGGGATAGCCCTAGCTGGCATGTGAAGAGATCTTAACGACTTTGGCACGAGACCCTATACTTATCTTGTAGGTATGGGGTCTTTTGTGTATCTTTGCGAAGATTTTTACGCTACCAGCTAGAGTATATCCGATGCATACCGACCAGTATAAGCTCAATCTAAGGACACTCGCCGCAGGGGATCACGAGTATTCATGGCTCCTTGAGGATAGGTACTTCCAGAGCATTGACTCCAATGGTATCACGGGTGGAGAGGTAGAGGTACACCTAGACCTTCGCCGTACGGGCGATGTCTTTAGCCTCGCCTTCAGCTACGATGGTGTGGTGGATACGACCTGCGACAGATGCCTTGACCCACTAGAGGTAGTGGTGGAGGCTGATAGGGAGCTGGTCGTAAAGTTTGGACAGGAGTACCTAGAGGAGAGCGACGAGATTCTTGTCGTGGGCGAGCAGGACGGTGTACTGGATCTAGAGTGGCTGATGTACGAGGATATTGTATTATCACTCCCCGTGCAACGCCTTCACGAAGACGGGCAATGCAACGATTCGATGCTCCAGATCATTCATAGCGTAGAGCCCGCAGAGCTCATAGAGGGAAGTGAGGGTGAGGGTATCACCCGTGATGAGGATGGTATAGATGAGCGCTGGGCAGCCCTCAAGGCACTAAAGAGAGATTAGTAATTCAAAACAAAAATAGATTTATGGCACATCCTAAAAGAAGACAGTCCAAGACACGTACCGCTAAGCGTCGTACCCACGACAAGGCAGCTATGCCTACGCTTGCTAAGTGCGCTAATTGCGGCGCATGGCACATCTACCACACCGTCTGTGGTGAGTGTGGCTACTACCGTGGCAAGCTAGCTCTGGAGCAGGCACAGTAGTACGTAGTCTGACAGACGAAGAGAGCCCCAAAGAGACCTTTGGGGCTTTTTTCGTATCTTCGTACCCGATATTTTTACAGACGCGAAGGGGCTTCAAGCTCTTCGATACAAAAGAAGTATATCAGAAATAAAAACTATGAGTGTCATCAACGCAGCTATTACGGCTGTAGGAGGTTATCTCCCCGAAGATAAGCTGACTAATGCCGACCTCGAGAAGATGGTCGATACGAATGATGAGTGGATCATGACCCGTGTAGGGATACGCGAACGCCGTATCCTGAAGGACCCCACCAAGGGGGCTTCGTATCTGGGTATCCAGGCGGTCAAGGATCTCTTCCAGCGTAATAACATCGATCCAGCGACGATCGATGGTATTATCCTCGCCACTAATACCCCTGACTACCACTTCCCCACGACCTCCTCGATCGTAGCCCATGAGACTGGCTGTGTGAATGCCTTCACCTTCGACCTACAGTCTGCCTGCCCTAGCTTCATCTACGCCCTAGAGGCTGGAGCGAACTACATCCGCTCGGGCCGCTACAAGCGTGTGCTCGTCATCGCTGCGGAGAAGATGTCGGCTGTCACGGACTATACAGACCGAGCTACCTGCCCTCTCTTCGGTGATGGTGCAGGCTGTGTCCTGCTTGAGCCCACCGAGGAGCACATGGGAGTGCTGGATGCTTACTTCCGTACCGATGGGGTGGGGAAGAGCAACCTCATCATGAAGGCTGGCGGCTCGGCTTGTCCCCCCTCGCACGAGACCGTAGATGCACGGATGCACTATGTCTATCAGGAGGGTGCTGCAGTCTTCAAGCAGGCCGTCAAGGGGATGTCCTCCAGCTGCCACCTCGTGATGGAGCGCAATGGCCTCAGCTACGACGATATCGCCTGGGTAGTACCTCACCAGGCCAACCTCCGTATCATCGACGCTGTAGCACGTGAGATGCAGGTGCCTATGGATCGTGTGATGATCAATATCGAGTACCGAGGCAACACCAGCTCGGCTACTATACCTATCTGTCTCTGGGAATTCGAGAAGAAGCTCCATAAGGGCGATAACCTCATCCTCACCTCCTTCGGTGCAGGCTTCACTTGGGGTGCCGTCTACGTCAAGTGGGCTTACGATCCTAAGAACTAAGTTACTCTCTAGGAGACCTTGCCTGTCCCCCACTGTGTGCGGGCGGGCAAGGTCTCTCCTTTCTATCCTACCCCTCACTTAGCACTCGGATGAGCGAAGTATCACCAAGTCCCCAGCACCGCTCGGGCTTCGTCAATATCGTAGGCAATCCCAACGTCGGGAAGTCTACCCTGATGAACCTCCTCGTGGGAGAGCGTGTCTCCATCATCACCTCCAAGGCTCAGACCACACGACACCGCATCATGGGGATCGTCAATACCCCTGAGCTACAGATCGTATATAGCGATACGCCCGGTGTGCTACGCCCGAACTACAAGCTACAGGAGAGTATGCTGGAGTTCTCCGAGTCTGCCCTAGGCGACGCTGATGTCCTACTCTACGTCACCGACACGGTGGAGACGGCCGACAAGAATGAGTTCTTCCTAGAGCGTGTACGAGGGGTGAAGTGCCCTCTGATCCTCATCATCAACAAGGTCGATCTCACGACTCAGGAGGCTCTGGTCTCTCTCGTAGATCGCTGGCATGAGGAGCTACCGAATGCAGAGATCATCCCTCTATCGGCACTCAATAACTTCAATGTAGAGCCTCTTCGCCGTCGCATTGAGTCGCTTATTCCTCCCTCTCCTCCTTACTTTGATAAGGATGCTTTGACCGATCGTCCTGCACGCTTCTTCGTGACAGAGATCATCCGAGAGAAGGTACTCCTCTACTATCAGAAGGAGATCCCCTATTCGGTGGAGGTCGTAGTAGAGTCCTTCAAGGAAGAAGACGATCGTATCCACATCCAGGCGCTCATCATTGCCGAGCGAGACAGCCAAAAGGGGATCATCATCGGGCATAAGGGGGCTGCTCTCAAGAAGGTAGGGACGATGGCCCGCCGAGATATGGAGCGTTTCTTTGAGAAGAAGATCTTCCTCGAGATCTTTGTCAAGGTCGAGAAGGACTGGCGCAATAGAGACAACCTCCTACGTGCCTATGGCTACCGCCTAGACTAGAAGTGTAGCTACACCCCAATAATACGAACAACAGCATTATGAGTCATCTAGTAGCAATCGTCGGACGTCCCAATGTGGGCAAGTCCACCCTCTTCAATCGCCTGACCCAGACCCGTGGGGCTATCGTCAGTGAGGAGGCAGGCACGACACGTGACAGGCAGTATGGCAAGGTCACCTGGCTCGACCGCGAGTTCTCTGTAGTGGATACAGGGGGCTGGGTCGTCGGTAGTGAGGATGTCTTCGAGGGCGAGATCAATAAGCAGGTAGAGATCGCTATGGAGGAGGCCGATGTCATCCTCTTCGTCGTAGACGTGGAGAATGGTATCACCGACCTCGATGATGAGGTGGCTGCCAAGCTCCGTAGATCCAAGAAGCCCGTCCTACTCGTTGCTAACAAGGCGGACAACTACGCTCAGCACTACGAGGCTGCCGAGTTCTATGCCTTCGGTCTCGGTGATCCTATGCCCATCTCTGCTATCAGTGGCAGTGGTACGGGTGACCTCCTAGATGCCATCATCAAGGAGCTCCCCGAGGGTACCTTCGTCGATGAGCCACTAGATGCTCCACGTATCGCTATAGTGGGACGCCCCAATGCAGGTAAGTCCTCTCTCGTCAATGCCTTCATCGGGGAGGAACGCAACATCGTGACCAACGTCGCTGGTACGACACGTGACTCCATCTATACGCACTACACGAAGTTCGGGATGAACTTCTACCTCGTAGATACCGCAGGTATCCGTAAGCGTGGCAAGGTGAACGAAGACCTAGAGTACTACTCTGTCATTCGCTCCATCCGAGCTATCGAGAGCGCAGATGTCTGTGTCCTCATGCTCGATGCCACACGTGGGATAGAGAGCCAAGACCTCAATATATTCTCCATCATTCAGAAGAATAGCAAGGGGCTCATCGTCTGTGTCAATAAGTGGGACCTCGTAGAGGACAAGAGTACGCAGGTCATCAAGACCTTTGAGCGTGCCATCCGTGAGCGTCTAGCTCCCTTCACTGACTTCCCTATTATCTTCATCTCGGCACTGACGAAGCAGCGTATCTTCAAGGTGCTCGAGGAGGTACAGCAGGTCTACGAGCGTCGTAGCAAGCGTATCCCTACGCACCAGCTCAACGAGGTCATGCTGCCCATCATCGAGGCTACTCCGCCCCCTGCTACCAAGGGTAAGTATATCAAGATCAAGTACGTCATGCAGCTCCCCACCGCCGTGCCTAGCTTCGCCTTCTTTGCTAACCTCCCGCAGTGGGTCAAGGAACCCTACAAACGTTTCCTCGAGAACCAGATACGAGCGCACTGGGACTTCTCCGGTACGCCTATCAATATCTTCATCAGAGAGAAGTAGCCCTCGTGGCTATTTCTCTCTTTTCGTTTACCTGCTAACCTTACTTACACCGATATGCAAAGCAAGTATACACTTTTGGCCAGTGCCTACTGTGCCCTATCTGTCCATCGCACGCAGGTCTCTAAGGACATCTTACGCTTCTCTCTACTAGAGACCAACCTCTACTTCACGGTCAAGAACCGTGAGGAGCTAGCTGCTGTCCTGAAGAAGAACTATGATATACGCAATCAGGATACCCTCATGGAGATGCTACAGAGTCTCGAGGAGGATAGCTATATCTACTACCCTGCGGCGCAGATCTTCTTCTCCATGTATCTCCAGTACGGGGATAGCCTGACCGACGAGGCTGTCCGAGCTAAGGCGCTAGAACACTATGGCTCATCGGCGGTCATCCGCCAGGCGATAGAACGCTTCCACGAGGGGGAGGTACCTGTCCTCTCCGATGATCCGAAGTCACTACCTCTCGTAGTGAGGGTGGGGAATAAGCTCCGTGAGTTCCTCTCTGAAGATAGCAAACTCGGCAAGCGTTACCTCGGCTTCTTCGCCAAGCATCGGGCACTACTCGAGGCTACGGATGGGCTCTTTGTACTAGGCTTTGACTACTCTCGTATGATCGAGATCATCACCTCCTCAGGGGACCTCGGCTATATCGATGAGGAGGTGCTCGCGGAGCTCCTAGAGCATGTCGGGGGGCATGCTGAGCGAGTCTTTGGCTCTTGGGTTACCTTCTGGGCAAGTGCCGTCGCAGGTAAGCTCTGGTCTGTGGAGGAGCAGGGGATTAAGGGGGATACGGTCAAGCCGGGCAATGAATATATCAGTACTGTCTATGGGCTGGTGACCTCACCTGCGCATCCCCTGACCTCCTTTGGGCTGTGGGAGGATAGTGATATGGAGGCTCTTCGTACTCTGCTCCAGCCCTATGTCGATCTACAGGCGGAGGCAAAGCTCGATGAGGAGGCGAGGGCTAATGGGGAGCGTCGTAATGACTACTTCCGCAAGAATGGCTTTGACCCAGAGATCGAGGGGCGAGCTTTACTCCTAGCTACCGAACTAGTCTTCCATCCGCTCGTACGCTCGGGACTCAACTACTACCTCGGCGAGGATCCCGTGGTGCGGGAGATCATCTTCCCTCTGGACGATGGAGGTAATCTAGGGATCTTTTGGTCTAGGGTGCATAAGTGGGCTCATAGGGTTGGCCTTACCTTCGAGGCAGACGAAGTCCCCTTCATGTATGCAGCCCGTCATATCTTCACCAACAAGCGTATCTACCGCATCCGACGTCGTGCGCTCTTCTTCTCCCGACTGGAGCAGATCGAGTGGCGGGAGGCAGCCTTTAGCTTCGAGGGTTCAGGAGCGGGGCTCATTGAGTGTAAGCTCGGGGGGCGCAAGTTTGCAGACCTCACCTTCAAGCCTGAGCGCATTGGCAAGACCAAGATTGGGGAGCTCCTCATCATGTCTCGGGAGGAGGTAGAGACTGCGCTGGCAGAAGACCTCACGGCACTACGTGCGCTCTTCGACAGCCTTATCGCAAAGCTCTCCTAGCGACTTTTATAACTAGACAATAAAGGACTAAGCCCCCTGAGCCTACGAGTGGCTCAGGGGGCTTAGTCTTTTCTGATGCTTGGGGCTGTGCCCCCTTTGGTGTCGGGCGGACTGCCCTTAGCTTACTTCAGCTTCGCTACGTGCGGTACTTTGGTGAAGGTGCCTTCGTAGTCGCAGGTGAGGGTGTAGAGATTCTTCGTGTGGGGGAAGATGAGTGTCCCTCGGACTCGATACTTGTCACCGCCGAGGGCATCGACACGGAGCTTACTCCCCTCGAGGAGCTTGGGTAGGAGTGGGTTGCCCATGAATTCCCTCTTTTCCCCATCCTTAATGAAGGTGATAGCCCATCCTAGTTCCTTGGCCTGCTCCTTTGTATTCTCTACGGTGAGGGGGATCTCTGTGCCTAGGAGGTTCTCCGGCAGACGTATGTAGAGAGCTTCGGTGAGCTTCTCGTAGTCGGCATCGTTGGGGGCTGCGGGCAGGAGCAGGAGCTCGGTGAGTTTCTTACCCTTGGCGAGCTTGGAGACGAAGGAGGTCTTGACGTAGGAGGCATCATAGGTGAGCTTCTGAGGCTCTACCTGCTTGTATTCCCTCAGGTCATCGGTGGGGAGGAAGCCCGCCCCCCCGACAGCGCAACTGCCTAGGTAGTTGACATCAATGGTGTGGGTCTTCCCTGTGGCATCGTCATAGACGAGGTGTAGCTTGACCCTGAAGGTATTGATCCACTCGTTCTCGACCGTGAGGGTGAGGGTGCTTCCCTTCTTGGCACGGCTCTCACCGTTCCTCCCGAAGATCTTCTCCTTAGATGAGGCTCCCTCACGTAGTAGTACAGTCCAGGGACTGGTGGTAGGGTCGGCAGGAGCGAGGTCGATCTCTTGCCCCTTGAGGGTCCGAGGGATAGAGATATAGATGTATTCGGGCTGCTCTTGTAGGTGTCCTGAGCCTGCGGTGGGCTCTGCTGGGAGGAAGCCGAGGCTGTAGGGGGGATTGAGTCCAAATTGCAGGTTGAAGAAGGCTGCGAGCTTGATCTTCTTCACGACACCGTCGGTGATGATGCTGTTAGCACGTAGGGCCTCTTCTTCACGCTTCTTCCGTGCTTCTTCTTCCTGTTGCTTGCGTAGCTGCTCCTGACGTACTCGGTCGAGGTCCTCGTTCTTCTTGCTTCGGCAGGCGGTGAATGTGAGTCCTGCTGTTAGGATGAGTGAGAGGACAAAGAGGCTTGGTACTCGTGGAGACAGATGTGATTTCATTCTGTAATATAGTATTGGGGTAAATGGGGGAGTGTCTCTCCTCCTGGGGTGCAAAGGTACGCAATCTCCAGTAAAGGCCTTTGCTCGCTCGGTTTGCTGTCCTATCAGTGGCCTTGGATGGGGTGGGTAGATCTGCCCTCCTAACGCTCTCTTTATCAGCTGTTCCGAGAGGGGCAAAACGTTCATACCGAGAGCGTGAGTGCGCTCTCGGTATGAACGTCCCAATCACCTATGTAAGGTGACGGAGGCGCTCTTACCGAGAACGCAAGTGCGAACATTATATGTTCGTTCTCGTCACCTATGTAAGGTGATGAGAGGCTCGCTACTGAGGACTATTTTGAGCCAATATTGATCCTTCTATACTTTGCTCAAGATGAGACTCCTACCATAGATGTGGAGAGATATCCCTAGCTGCTACATTACTCATTGTCTATCGGTAGCCCCTTTTATCTCCAGTCTTGTGCCTACGGGTGGGGTGTGCAGATGTGCAATGTAATGTGCGGTATTTGCTTTTCCCGATATCTTTTTTTATGTTTGCGGGAGATGGGCGAAACATGTCCGTCATCGTAGCACTAACAACTACACCTTATGAGAAAATTAATTCTCAGCATGACCTCTTCCTACTACTAGGAAGTGTCTCTTGCTTCACAGCAGGAGCAAAGCCCGTCAAGATTACGACCACTTGTGGCACAGTTACTTGGACTGATACAGACCTGTGTGAAGGATCTGATGAGGACAAGTACTTGGCTCTCGTAGAGCTAGCCCTAATCCTAGAGAAGTCTGATTGTCAAAAGGAAGCTGGGGGAGCTGTGGTGATGTAGTCTCTACTATGCCGATGGACACCCCAAGATTGGGTATCCCCAGCCTCCGATAGACGGAGCAACCTACTAACGCAGATTCTAGAAGGGAGAGGATGATATGCAGGATAGTTGTTCTCTCTCTTCATTTAACCTTACATACCCGCCACTATATGAGACCGACAAGAAGTATAAAGAGTCTAGTGTACATACTCACCAGCCTCATTGCTCTACTCCCCCTTGGGGCGCAGAATGGGACGCTGAGTGGTGCGCAGGATCTGCTGCAGCAGATCTATGGTACGAGGAAACTCAACGAGTCTGATACCATCAAGAAGCAGGTCTTAGAGCCTTCACAGTACAAAGCCATCTACGAGCTACGCTCACCCTTCACCCGGGTGATCACACTCTCTCCCTCGCCCTGATGGGCTATCGGAAGCGTGAACTCCTACTCTCCAGTCCCGAGCTATCGGTAGCTCAGCCCACCCTAAGTCTGGAGGTCGAGGAGGTCAAGCTACGTGAGGTCTACGTCAGAGCTACCCCTATCACTTCACGAGGAGATACCCTGAGCTATCGAGTCAAGGCCTTCGCTGGAGCCCAGGATAGGTATATCGAGGATATACTGAAGAAGCTCCCAGGTATGCAGGTCGGAGAGAAGGGGCAGATCATGTATCAGGGCAAGCCCATCGACCGGTTCTATATCGAGGGGCAGGATCCTCTAGGGATGAACTATAACCAAGCCAGTCGCAATCTCCCTGCTGAGGCTGTCGATCGAATCGAGGTCATCGAGCATAATCAGCACAAGCGTATCCTCCAGGGGAAGGTCGTCGGGGAGTATGCCGCACTAAATATACGCCTGAATAAGCAGGCTCTCTTTCGTCCCTTCGGAGAGCTGACGGGCGGTATGGGCCTTGAGCTCCCACTCTGGATGGGTAAGGCCTTCCTCATGCAGGTCTCCCCTAGCAACCAACTCATCACCAACCTTAAGGGGAACAACACAGGGCTGGAGCTAGCCACAGATTTTGTCGAGCATGCCTCTCCCTACCCAGAGGAGGATTACCTCTCCCTGCCCCTCATGATCCTCCGTTCCTCAGGAGGGGGAGTGCCCCCACTCAGTGAGCCTCGCTATCTACGAAATAGGGCTCTTAGCTGGGGCGTGAATGACCTACAGAAGATCGGTCGGTATGGGAGCCTTCGCCTCAATGCCCTAGGCTATCATGATCGTACTAGAGGCGAGTCTTCGCAGTCCATCCACTACTTAGGGAGTCAGCCCTATGTCCTCCATGAGACCTCGAGCCTCACAGCTAAGCCGAATTACTACCGAGCAGCTCTACGCTATGAGCACAATGCACCGGGTCTCTTCCTCCTGGCAGACATGCTATACAGCGCCCAGGGGAGGACTAGTCAGGAGGATCTCCTCTCCGATCGTAAGGTCTATCGGCTAACCCTTCGCCAGCGTCCTCAGTGGCTACAAGCCAACCTCCAGGGTAATGTGGATCTAGGGGGGACGCTCATCAGCCTGAAGTCCTCCACCCGAGGCTATACCGCAGGCGAACGGCTCTCAGGCTGGCAACGGGATCCGATGGGTATAGAGACGGCCCTCACCACGAGGCGTAGGGTGAGCCAGTTCGCTACGACGAATAGTGCCCAGATGGGCTTTGCCCTCGGCCGTGTCACTCTACAGACAGGGCTCCTAGCTCGGGTGATCTGTAATAGCTATGGAGAGCGTGAGATCCTCTCCTCGAGTGATAATAGCTATAACCAGCTGACCATAGGGCTCAATAGCTCTCTGGGCTATGGTTCGTCTGGCGTGAATGTCTCGTTCTCCTGTCCCCTATACTATCAGGCTGATAGGCTTAGACTGGGGCATCGGCTGGATAGACGATCCTACCTATATCTAGCTCCTAGTCTCTCCCTAAATCTCCCCCTTTCTCAGTATAGCACACTACATCTCTCGGGGGGCTATCAATCCACCCCTGATATAGACGACTACTATAGCACCGAGGTAATCCGTCGTGGCTACCGCTCCTATACACAGAGCCTACAGCAGCTCTACTATCGACATGTGCTGAATGGAGCTGTACGCCTGACCTATCGTGATCCGCTCAAGATGCTCTTTACCTATGTACGGCTTAGCTACCGGCAGACGGCTCATAGCTACCTATGTGATATACGTCTCCTTCCCGAGCAGACCTTGAGTATTCCTATAGATACAGCCTATAGGCACCGGAGCTATTCGGTGCAGGGTGTACTAGATAAGGCTATCCCGCACTGGGCACTTACCCTACGTGCCGAGCTAGGATACACGCATAACAGGCACCTCACTGCATTGGCAGAGCGCATATACACTGTGCGTAGTGATAATCTCCTCTCTATGCTCACTCTGCGCTGGAGTAGGATCAGAGCTCTCTCGGCGAGCTACTCTGTAGGGTTCGGTAGCCTCTGGTATCACCGCTTGGGCATGGAGCCCCATCCTAGTCTCCGTCTGGAGCAGGAGCTGAAGCTGACCAGTACACTCAGCAAGAGCCTTAGCCTCTCAGCTCTCCTCCAGCATACTATGGGGGAGGGTATAGGTCAGGGCTATAGGCATACCCTCTTCTGTGATATCCGAGCCGACTGGGCTGTGAGCAAACGAATCAAGCTGGCTGGAAGCCTGACGAACCTCTGGAATGAGCGGAGCTATACCCTCACAAGTATCTCTATCACGCAGCTCGAGCACTATTCCCTCCCATTACGCCCACGGGAATTTGTCCTCTCGTGCTCCATCCGACTATAACTCCTGACACCATATTATATATAGGGCTCAGGATATAGGCATAGATGGAAGATCATAGGACTGAGGGGATGTGCTCCACGTCCCTAGGCTTAGACCCGAATAGTCGCTTGACTTGCGGAGAAATTCCCCTTGTGAAGTACTCTTCATACTTGCCCTCTAGGGCTTGTTCTCTCCTCCCTTATTTGCTTGTAGTCTGTTGTACTACTTGGGTCTCCATAGCTTGGTGTGGAGAAGTGTCGTGGGGCAGTGTGCTGTGGCGTATGCTGAGTGGTATCTGATGTGAGGGTATATATTATAGGAGTGGAGGGGGAGAGATTTGTAGATTATAGGGGGCTTCTTACTTAGATTTCCTTTCCTTTTTTCTCTTTCCTTTGCTTATGAGGGTGTGAGGTCCCTCTTCTGGATAAGGGATAGGGGGAGGTGGATAGGTAGTGTGTTATCTAAGTGGCTTAGTACGTGGGTGATGGTGTGGGCTGTGTATATGTCTTTACTATAGAAAAGGTGTGGGGTGGAATAGTGATTTTGTTTATTCGTTGGGTGTGTGTTGGTGACTTTTTGAGGAAGAATGTGGAATAAAGCCATCCTTCCTTAAAATGTTTAATAAATCCACTTTATTTCTAGGCGTTTAATTGTTATATTTGCACAGCCTAAAGAGCTCGCAAAGTAATATTTCCTGATAGGTAGAGCTTGGGCGATAAGATAGGTAAAACAATAGTTATCACTAATAATTTAAGAGCAAATGAAGCTAGCAAAGCATTGGATCGCCGCTTGTGCCCTACTCTTGGCCTCGGGCTGGAGTGCACTGGCACAGACGATCAGCTCGCCCAAGGGAGGGCTACAGCTCCACTTCTCGCTGACGAACGAGGGCGTACCGACCTACCGCCTATCCTTCGCTAATGGAGAGGAGATCATCCGACAGAGCCGTCTAGGCCTGGAGATGACCGATGGGAAGAAGTCTTTTGATAAGGATCTCGAGGTCACGGGCACGAAGGAGTCTACCTTCGATGAGACGTGGACACCCGTATGGGGCGAAGTGAAGCAGATCCGCAACCACTATAATGAGCTCCTCGTAGAACTAAAGAAGAAGTCCAATGGCGATCCTATTGCCATCCGCTTCCGTCTCTTCGATGACGGGCTAGGCTTCCGCTATGAGTTCCCCGGGGGGAAGGATCGAAACTTCTATGTGGTCAAGCGTGAGCTCTCGGAGTTCGCTATGACAGGTGACCACAAGGCACACTGGATCCCTGGCGACTACGACACCGAGGAGTACGACTACCAGCATAGCCGCCTCTCGGAGATCCGTGGACTCTTCGACAAGGCATTCACCGAGAATTGCTCTCAGAAGGCCTTCTCCAAGACGGGTGTGCAGACTCCGCTGATGCTCAAGACGGATAAGGGTGTGTACATCAACCTCCACGAGGCAGCCCTCATTGACTTCCCTGCGATCAACCTCGAGCTGGATGACAAGAACATGGTCTTCCACGTAGAGCTTACCCCTGACGCACAGGGCAATCGTGGGCACATCGAGGCACCCTTCAACACCCCTTGGCGTACGGCTATCGTCAGCCGTGATGCTCGAGACATCCTAGCCTCCAAGCTCACGTACAACCTCAATGAACCCTGCGCCTACGAGACCACCGACTGGATCAAGCCTATTAAGTATGTAGGGGTCTGGTGGGAGATGATCACGGGCAAGAGCACCTGGGCCTACACCGACGACCTACCCTATGTGAAGATCGGCAAGACCGATTACTCCAAGGTGAAGCCTAACGGCAAGCACGCTGCCAACACCCAGCACGTCAAGGAATACATCGACTTCGCCGCCAAGCACGGCTTCGATGCCGTCCTCGTCGAAGGGTGGAACATCGGCTGGGAAGACTGGTTCGGCAATAGCAAGGATCGTGTCTTTGACTTTGTCACCCCTTACCCTGACTTCGATGTCGCTGAGCTCCGTGACTATGCTCGGAGCAAGGGCGTGAAGATTATCATGCACCACGAGACCTCTAGCTCGGTCACGAACTATGAGCGTCACATGGAGAAGGCCTACAAGTTCATGGTCGATAACGGCTACTCCGCCGTCAAGAGTGGCTACGTAGGCAATATCATCCCCCGAGGAGAGTACCACTACGGCCAGAGCATGGTCAATCACTACCTCCACGCTGTCAAGGAGGCGGCTAAGCACAAGATCTCGGTCAATGCACACGAGTCTGTCCACATGACCGGTCTTAGCCGTACCTACCCCAACCTCATCGCACAGGAGTCGGCACGTGGGCAGGAGTATCAGGCCTTCGGGGGCAGCAAGCCCAACCACCTGACTGTCCTCCCCTTCACCCGCCTCATCGGTGGCCCGATGGACTATACCCCAGGTATCTTCCAGATGGACATCAGCAAGTACAACCCCGATAACAACTCCCACGTCAATACGACCATCTGTAACCAGCTCGCCTGCTACGTCACGATGTACAGCCCGCTGCAGATGGCTGCCGACCTACCCGAGGTGTACGAGAAGCACATGGATGCCTTCCAGTTCATCAAGGACGTCGCAGTAGACTGGGACGACACGAAGATCATCGAGGCTGAGCCAGGTGAGTACATCACGATCGCTCGTAAGGCGAAGAACTCCGACAACTGGTTCGTCGGTAACGTCGCAGGCTACGAAGGTCACAAGACGAACCTCACCCTCGACTTCCTCGACGCAGGTAAGACCTACATCGCTACGATCTACGCAGACGGCAAGAACGCTAACTACAAGACCAACCCCGAGGTGTACACCATCCGCAAGGTGAAGGTCAAGAAGGGCAGCAAGCTCAGCCTACAGTCTGCTCCTGGTGGTGGCTTCGCCATCTCCATCCTCCCCGCTAGCAAGTAAACTATAGCCTTGGGCTACCCCATATCGGTAGAGCACTATGCCCTCCTATGGGGTAGCCCAATCCATTATTCACAATAAACAGAGTACGTAAAATGAATAAGATTTTACGCCTTATCACCCTCTGTCTTGCCCTCATGGCCTTTGCAATCCCATCCTTCGCACAGGAGATCCAGGTCACAGGACAGGTCGTGGATGATAAGGGAGAAGAGATCATAGGTGCCGCTGTCAAGGTCAAGGAGACCGCACAGGGGGTCATCACAGATATCAACGGGAACTTCACGCTCAAAGCGCCGAAGAATGGTCACCTCATCATCTCCTTCCTAGGTTATACGCCACAGACTATTAGTCTGGCTACAGCAACTCTTCCCCTCAAGGTAGTGCTCGCAGAAAGTGCTAAGTCACTGAAGGAAGTCGTCGTCATCGGCTACGGCTCGATGCAGAAGAAGGACCTCACGGGTTCTATAGCTAGTATCAACGAGAAGAACTTCCAGAAGGGAGCTATCTCCACCGCTAGTGACCTCCTCGTAGGGAAGGTCGCTGGGGTACAGATCACCCCTGATGGCTCGCCAGGTGCTGGTGGTCGTATCCGTATCCGTGGGGGTGCTTCGCTCAACGCTAGTAACGACCCACTAATAGTCATCGATGGAGTGCCCATCGAGAACTCCGCCGTCTCGGGTGCTCCTAGCATCCTGAGTTCGCTCAACCCTCAGGACATCGCCTCCATGAACGTCCTGAAGGATGCCTCTGCTACCGCTATCTACGGCTCTCGTGCCTCCAACGGGGTCATCATGATCACCACCAAGCGTGGTAAGGTAGGACAGAAGACCCAGATAGCTGTATCCGTACAGAACTCCCTCTCACAGCCCGCTCGCTACGTGAACGTCCTCTCGGCTAACGACTACCGAGCCCTCATCCAGCGTATCTCTCCCTCCTCCGTCAGCAAGCTCGGCTCTGCCAGCACCGACTGGCAGCGTGAGATCTATCAGCTGGCCTATGGAGGTGACTATAATATCAGCGTGAGTGGTGCTACTGGCAAGCTCCCCTATCGTGTCTCTGCGGGCTTCTACCATCAGGAGGGTGTCCTCAAGACGGATAAGATGAACCGCTTCAGTGGGGATATTAGTCTTAACCCTCGTCTCCTGGACAACCACCTCTCCATCGACGCAAGTGTCAAGCTCTCGGCTACGCACAACCGCTTCGCTAACAAGGAGGCTATCGGTGCAGCTGTACAGTTTGACCCCACACGCCCAGTCCGTGATAGCGATCCTAAGTTTGCCCCCTACGGAGGCTACTGGACACAGCTAGACGGGACAAACCTCCAGAAGCTCGCTCCCAAGAACCCTGTTGCTCTACTTGAGCAGAAGGATGATGTGAGTGATGTCTTCCGTACCATCAGCAACCTCAAGCTCGACTACAAGGTCCACTTCCTCCCCGAGCTCAAGCTGAACATGAACCTCGGCTACGACTATGCTTCGGGTAAGGGCCATGTGATCATCCCCGAGAACTCCTCCCTCGAGTGGCAACGCTTCACCCTCAAGACCACGGGTCAGCCCGATGTACTCAAGAGCGGTAAGAACAACACCTACGAGCAGCAGAAGCGCAGCTTGCTCTTCGACTTCTACGCCAACTATGCCAAGGAGCTACAGAGCCTTCACAGCCGAATAGACGTCATGGCTGGGTACTCCTATCAGGACTGGAAGACGAACGTGCACAACATGCCCGACTACACCTACGACAAGACAATCGTCTCTAAGCCCGTCTTCGAGTACGACTACCCACAGAATACGCTGGTATCCTTCTACGGACGTCTGAATTACAGCCTGCTAGATCGCTACCTCTTCACCGCTACGGTGCGTGCCGATGGCTCTTCACGCTTCAGCAAGGACAACCGCTGGGGTATCTTCCCTGCTCTTGCCCTAGCTTGGCGCATCAAGGAGGAGTCCTTCCTCAAGAATGTCTCTTGGATCGATGACCTCAAGCTCCGCTTGGGCTACGGCGTCACAGGGCAGCAGGATGGTATCGGGAACTACAACTACCTCGCCTTCTACTCCCTCAGCACCAACACCAATCGCTATCAGCTAGGCAATACCTTCTACAACATGATGCGTCCCATTGCCTACGATGAGAACATACACTGGGAGCAGACAGCTACCTACAACGCAGGACTTGACTTCAGCTTCATCAAGGGTCGTCTCTCCGGTACTCTAGACTTCTACGAGAAGCGTACGACCGACCTACTCAACGAGATCCCAACACCTGCAGGTGCTAACTTCTCGAACCGTATCCTCACCAACGTCGGTAACATCACCAGTAAGGGCTTTGAGCTCGCTATCAGTGCTACCCCCGTCCAGACGAAGAGATTTACGTGGGATGTAAGCTATAATATTAGCTCCAACAGCACGCGTATCACTAAGCTCAATGCTGTCGATGTCCCCGGCTACCAGGGCGTACCTACCGGTGGTGTCACTGGGGGGACAGGTACCACGGTGCAGATTCACTCCGTGGGCTATGCGCCTAGCACCTTCTTCGTCTACAAGCAGAAGTATGACGCTGCGGGTAAGCCTCTGGAAGGTCAGTACGAAGACCTCAACAATGATGGTGTCATCAACGAGCAGGACAAGTACCGTGCGCATAACCCCGAGCCTAAGGTACTCATGGGGCTATCTACCACGCTGACCTTCGACCGCTGGAGCCTATCGACCTCCCTACGTGGTAGCATCGGCAACTACATCTACGACAATGTATCCTCCCTCATGGCGACCCATCAGGCGGTACTGAACTCTGGGAACTACTTCCGTAACACAACCCCCGAGATCAACAAGTCGGACTTCCAGAACAACAACGACAAGCAGTTCATCTCCGACTACTACCTCCACAAGGCATCTTTCGTGAAGATGGACAACCTCACCCTCGGCTATGACTTCGGTCGTATCCTCGGCAAGGCGTCGCTAAGGGCTTCGGCTACGGTGCAGAATGTCTTCACCCTCTCCCCCTACAAGGGGCTAGATCCAGAGCGGTCAATTGACTTCAGCCTCTACCCTATCCCTCGTACCTATTCACTCAATCTCTCCCTCACTCTCTAATCCCTAGCTAATCATGAGTATGAATAAGAAGATGCTCCGAGGCACACTCACCCTCGGGCTCCTAGGAGTACTAGGACTTAGCTCCTGCACGAAGGACTTAGATCGCTTCCCCACCAATGGGGACACTGCCCCACGTGTCTACGACTCTCCGGAGAAGACCCTTCAGGCCTTCGCCAAGGTTTATGGAGCTTTCGCCCTCACAGGGAATGGGGATGGTGGTGACATCGCTGGTATAGACGAGGGGACGAGTGACTTCCTCCGTGGTCTCTTCAACCTCCAGGAGCTCCCCTCCGAGAGTGCTATCTGTGCTTGGGGGGATGGCGGTGTACCTGACCTGCATGCGATCTCTTGGTCGGCCTCGAATCCCATCATTAGAGGCTTCTACTACCGCTCGATCTATCAGATCAAGCTCGCCTCAGAGTTCCTCAAGAACACTGCGGACAAGTCCAGTGATGCTACGATCAAGACCTATCGTGCCGAGGCTCGCTTCCTGCGTGCCTACCAGTACTGGGTGCTGATGGACCTCTTTGGGAATCCTCCCTTCATCGATGAATCGACTCCTACGGGGAAGGTTTACCCTCGCCAGATCTCACGCTCCGAGCTATTCAGCTATGTAGAGAGTGAGCTAAAGGCAATCGAGAGTGACCTCATGGAGCCCAAGGCTAACGAGTATGGTCGTGCAGACAAGGCTGCAGCCTGGGCACTGCTCTCCCGCCTCTACCTCAATGCTGAGGTCTACACGGGCACTGAGCGATATGCCGATGCAGCTACCTATGCCGAGCGAGTCATCTCCTCGAACAAGTACTCCCTGCACACCAAGTACGAGAACCTCTTCCTCGCAGACAACAACCTGAACAATCCCGAGGTACTCCTCTCCATCAACTACGATGGTACCAGCTCGCAGAACTGGGGTGGGATGACCTTCCTCGTCAATAGCTCTACTTCGGCAGATGCTAAGACGGCTACGGGTAAGAACATGGGTGTCGGTGGTGGCTGGGCTGGTAACCGTGCCACCAAGGCGCTCCTTGACCTCTTTGGCTCAAATACCGCCACTGATTCTCGCTGTCTGATGAAGGCTACTACGCCAGTGATCTCGGACGTCACGAAGTTCGATCAGGGTGTCTACGTCTATAAGTTCCGCAACGTCACCAGCGCAGGTGCCAACGGCAGCAACGGTGACCACTGCGACACGGACTTCCCTCTCTTCCGTCTCTCAGAGCTGTATCTCAACTATGCTGAGGCCGCCATCCGTGGCAAGGCTGACGGCACAAAGGGTCTCCAGTATCTCAATCTCATCCGTGCTCGTGCCTATGGCAACGCTACGGGCAACTACACCGCTCTGCCTAGCCTAGATGAGCTACTCAATGAGCGTGGCCGTGAGTTCTACTGGGAGGCACAGCGCCGTACCGATCTGATCCGCTTCGGCAAGTTCACCTCTGCGACCTACCTCTGGCCGTGGAAGGGTGGTGTAGCTACTGGTAAGGGCTTAGATGCCTATCGCACCCTCTATCCGATCCCATCGGATGACCTGCAGGCTAACCCAGAGAAGCTCCGTCAGAATCCTGGCTACTAGCCCGCATTCATCCCTCTAAATGACTTATCGCCCCTACCATCCTCGTGATGGTAGGGGCGATAAGTCATTTAGAGGGGTTGTGTCGTCCTCACGGGCGGGGTAGCCCGCTATCGTGGCTGGTAGGCGATATGTCTACTAGCGCAGGCCGTTAAGGTAGGCTGCGGCGGGCATAGCCTTCTTGCCTGGGGGCTGTAGCGTCTTGATCTCGAGGAGTCCATCAAGGGTCGCCACAGCGAGCCTTCCCTTGGGGAGCAGTACGAGTGTACCAGCAGGAGGTGCTGGTGTCCCCTCGGGATAGGATAGGGGGGCACTCTCTAGGATCTTGAAGGCGGTGGGGGGATGCCCCTCGAAGGTAAGCGTTGCCCAAGCAGCTGGGTAGGGGCTAAGGCCTCGAACCTGATTGTGCAGGGCATTCGTCGGACGATCCCAGTGAAGCTCGGTATTCTCCTTCGTGAGCTTGGGGGCAGGAGTAGGGGCTTCGTCTACGGAGCTCTGCGGGATGCCCTCGGGCTCTTTGTCCTGTAGGAAGAGGTCTACGGTCTTCACTAGGGTCTCTGCCCCTACGTGCATGAGGGTGTCGTGGATCTTACCCACGTTGTCTTCGGGTGCTATGGGGAGGCGAGCCTGCAGTAGGAGGTCACCCGTGTCGAGCTCGTGACGGAGGCGGAAGGTCGTGACCCCCGTCTCCTGATCCCCGTTGATAATCGCCCAGTGGATGGGGGCTGCCCCACGGTAGCGGGGCAAGAGCGAGCCATGCAGGTTAATCGTACCGAAGCGAGGTAGGCTCCAGACGATCTCGGGGAGCATTCGGAAGGCTACCACCACCCCGAGGTCGGGGGCGAGCTCATGTAGCCGTTGGATGAAGGCTTCATCCCGCAGACGCTCGGGCTGTAGTACCTCTAGACCTACCTCTCGAGCGTAGGTCTTGATGCTACTCTCACGGAGCTTATGTCCCCGTCCTGCGGGCTTGTCGGGCATAGTGACGACGACCACGACGTTGTAGCCCTGCTCGACGAGGGCTTGGAGGGAGGGCAGGGCGAAGTCTGCCGTAGCAAGGTATAGGATGCGAAGTTGTTCTTTATTCATCTAGTCAATAAATCTCTATACTGGTCTAGCAAAGGTACTAAGAAGCAGGCAGAGTACCACCTCTACCAGCAGGTGTCGCAGGGCCAACACATGGAATGACTATAGTGCGAGGATAGAGTAGTTGAGGAGCATATACCAAGGATAGAAGCATCTGCATACTAAGTATATAAGCCCCCATTGTGTACCTGCTACTTAGGAGGAGCGAGTATACACGTGTGTACACAATAGTGTACTCACGTGTATACATCTGTGTACACGCGTGTACACTACCTCGCT
>NZ_CAJZFJ010000013.1 GCF_915070105.1 uncultured Porphyromonas sp. | reverse complement strand
CCTTGGATCTTTTCCATTGATCTAGGTATATATGAATCTGTACAGTTGATAGCTCTGAGTACCACCACTTAACCCACGAGGGTATAGATGGGTAGAACTAAGTCTAAGGCAAAGATAACCGATATTTTCGTTTATACCGCACGGCTCTATCGAGCCTACCTGCGAAGGGCTTTCCTCGCTCCTACACTAGGCTCACGAAGGTATGTAGATAGAGCCCACCCCAAGGCTTCTCTCGAGGTGCTAGGGGTACCTCGGCAGAGGTATGTCCACTACCTCGGGAGAGGTTTGCCTGCTACCTGGATCTAGGTTCCCTCACTACCTCCAGCGAGGGCTCCCAGCTGCCTGCGTTGGCTCTATCTCGTACCTTTTGGATGGATAAAACGGGATATTCGTACTATTTTCTGATGGATAAGGGGGGAATTCTCTAGTTGTGTTAAAGTATAGGTGCTAGGGCTATAATTTTGTACTCTGAAAGCAGAAATTTATCACCAATAAAAGGTTTACTCTCCATAATGAACGATAAGCATAGGGGTATCCTTCCCCTGACAGCCTTCGTAGGGCTCCTTGCCTGCTCCACACCCGAACTTGCCTCAGCCGAAGGGCAGGATAGCCTAGCTCTGCACCTGCTGGATGAGGTGGTCATCAGTGGCTATGTCCCCCAGCGTATGACGGCACCTTCGGGGCAGGCTCCCGTGAGCCTAACCTGGATCAACAGCAAGGAACTCCGGCTCTACCGCATCCAGGGGGTGACGGATCTAACGAGCCGTGTGCCCAGCCTCTTCATCCCCGACTACGGCTCTAAGCGCAGTGCAGCTATATACCTCCGTGGTAGCGGTGCCCGTAGTACCGGACAGACGATAGGACTATACCTAGATGGAGTGCCTGTGCTCAATAAGTCGGGCTTCAACCTTGACCTCCCTGGCATCTCTGGTATCGAGGTGCTCCGAGGCCCCCAAGGAACGCTCTATGGGCGCAACGCTATGTCGGGGATCATCAGCTACTATACCCGCTCTGCCTTTGACCGACCGGGTGGGGAGGCTAGGCTCTCTGCAGGGACTCATGGTTATCTGCGTGCCTCGGTAGAACAAGCCCTACGCCTCAGTGAGACCCTCGGGCTAAGCTATGGGCTCTCAGGCTCGATGCGCCAAGGGTATTTCTACAACGAGACAACGAAGGCCAAGCAGGATAGCCTACGTATGGTAGCGGGCTTTGCCAAGCTGGAGCTTCGCCCCAACGATCGCCTCGATATGGCACTAAGTCTCCAAGGGGACTACGTAAACCAAGGAGGCTTCCCCTATAGACTGCTGGATGTCCAGACCCGCAAGCCCCTTGCCCTATCCGCTGATTTCCCCGAGACCTACGAACGGCATACTGCTACGACTCGCTTCCTCATCGGCTACCGACTAAGCGAAGGTCTCCAGCTCCAGTCTGCCTCGAGCTATCAGTATCTGTATGACCGTGCCCAGCTCGACATGGACGCCTCTAGTATGCACCTCTTCATGGCGGATCAGCGACTGAGGGAGCATGGCTTCACACAGGAGTTTATCCTAAAAGGTCTGACTAGTGAGGAGGCGAAGTATCGCTGGAGTGCAGGGCTCTTCGGCTACTACGATGCGAAGAAGATCGACGTCCCCGTGACCTATTCCCCCCGAGGGGCGAGCCTGCTGATCGCCCAAGGGATCGCCCAGATGAAGCGACAGATCGCAGCCCGTAACCCTCAGGCTGCTACTCGTATCCCTGCCTACCAGTATGTACCTCGTCCAGGTGGGGCGGATGCAGTGAACCTCAATGCCTTCTCTATGCCTGACTGGGGGCTAGCTCTGTATCACGAGAGCGCACTTGCCCTCGGTAAGGCCTTTACCCTCACGGCGGGTCTTCGCCTGGACTATGAGCGTCACGACCTCGACTATGATGTGCGCGGGCTGGAGGACTTTGCCCTAAAGAACCCTACGGACAATAGTATCATCGCAGGGCAGGCTGTCTCACTACGAGGGGCGCAGAAGAGCGAGTACTGGCACCTCATCCCAAAGCTAGCTCTGCAGTGGAAGCCCCTGGACCACCTTACCCTTCATGCTACTATTACCCGAGGGCATAAGGCTGGAGGCTTCAACGAACAATCCTTCTCCGACCTCGTGCTACAGGTGCAGACTCAGAATACTCTGAGTGCAGGAGCTGGCCTAGGTCGCCCCTTTGACACGACGACCCTTCCCGAGCGGACTTCCTACCGCCCCGAGCACAGCTGGAGCTACGAGATCGGGGGACGCTACGATGACCCTACACTAGGGCTTCGTCTAGAGGGATCGCTCTACCTCATGCAGGTTCGTGATCTACAGCTTACCCGCTTCGTGAGCACAGGCGCAGGACGTATCGTGGGCAACGCTGGAGGATCACGCACATTAGGTGTGGAGCTGTCAGCCAGCAAGCGTCTCCTTGGCTCGCTTTCTGCCCAGGCAACCTATAGCCTGACAGATGCCCGATTTACCGAGGAAACAGGTCGGGCGAAGAAGGGGAATGTCGTACCCTTCATCCCTCAGCACACCTTCAGCGGTATGCTTTCCTTCCATGAGCATGTAGGGGGCAAGTTCCACCTCTTTGGCGAAGCAGAGTGCATGGGCTTTGGACGTATCTATTGGACGGAGGACAATAGCACCTCTGAACCCCTACAGACGAACCTTCGGGCACGTCTCGGGGTAGCCTACGAGCGACTAAGCCTAGCCCTCTGGGGTAACAATCTGGCAGACCGCTCCTACACCATCTTCTCTGCCGCCTCACCGATGCCTGGTGGAGCTATGGTACAGACCTCTGCCCCTCGTTCGCTCGGTGTCGATCTTAGCATACGTCTGTAGTGGATATTGAGCAAAAATAGTCTGTAAGTCAAAAAGTTTGTTACCTTTGTGTACAGTAGACTCCAATCACTAACAACTAATAAATAAGACTTATGATGAACCAGACTATCCGCCGGTGGGGCATGGCACTCGTAGCCATCCTTGGCCTCGCCACCAGCGTCCCAGCTCTAGCTCAGTACCACGTGACGGCAAGGCGTACCACCTCTGCACCTGCCCCCAGCTATGGGGACTCTAGGCGCTTCGTCCTCGGGGGGAACTTCTCCTTCTGGCGTAACGAAGATGCCAAGACTACATCCGTCGCCGTATCTCCTGGCCTCATGTACCTCCTCAACGAGGATCTAGGCTTCGGTGCCAACCTCTCGCTGCAGAACCAATCGCAGCAGGGAGCCTCTACGACCTACTTCCTCCTACGTCCCTTTGCCCGCTACTACTTTGCACATACCAATCCACTGCACTTCTACCTAGAGGGTGGACTGGGTGTCAGCTCTGGCGGTGGGACGACCGGCTTCGAGATCGGGGTACGCCCAGGGATGAGCCTAGAGCTATCTCGCCTTATTCACCTGAATATGTACTGGGGCTTCCTCGGCTATCGTAATAAGTTTGCCTTCTCCGGGGGAGAGGGAACGAGTTCCTCAGGCTTCGGCCTATCCTTCTCGCCTGCTAATCTCCTCCTCGGGATCGAGTTCCACCTATAGGTAGCCTCCACGTAGAGTCTACGCTTGATCGACAGCCCTACCGCAGAGTACTCCTCGCGGTAGGGCTGTCGCTTATATATATTATAGGTATAGTGTGGCATGGGAGAGCGGGGAGGTAAGTGACAGTTTGTCACATGAGGAGGGTGTCAGTTCTTTGGCATAGGCTTTGTCTTTAGTAGGGCGTAAGTCAAACTAAAAATAGAACAACAACGAAATAAACATTATGGGAAAGATCATTGGAATAGACTTAGGGACGACGAACTCTTGTGTCGCAGTCCTCGAAGGTAACGAGCCTATCGTTATCACAAACAGTGAAGGCAAGCGTACGACACCCTCTGTCGTAGCCTTCATCGATGGCGGCGAGCGTAAGGTAGGTGACCCTGCCAAGCGTCAGGCTATCACGAATCCTACAAAGACCATCTACTCGATCAAGCGCTTTATGGGTGAAACCTACGAGCAGGTCAAGGATGAACTATCTCGTGTCCCCTACAAGGTGGAACGAGGCGACAACAATACACCTCGTGTAGATATCGATGGACGGCTCTACACACCACAGGAGATCTCGGCTATCATTCTACAGAAGATGAAGAAGACCGCCGAAGACTACCTCGGACAAGAAGTAACCGATGCGGTCATTACCGTACCAGCTTACTTCAACGATGCCCAGCGTCAGGCTACAAAGGAAGCAGGTGAGATCGCAGGGCTTAACGTACGACGTATCGTCAATGAGCCCACTGCCGCTTCTCTGGCTTACGGCCTAGATAAGGCAAATAAGGATATGAAGATCGCCGTCTTTGACCTCGGTGGTGGTACATTCGATATCTCGATCCTTGAGCTCGGGGATGGGGTCTTCGAGGTGCGCTCTACCAACGGTGACACCCACCTAGGTGGTGATGACTTCGACCACGTGATTATAGACTGGCTTGCTGACGAGTTCAAGGCAGACGAAGGTGTGGATCTACGTCAAGATCCGATGGCTATGCAGCGTCTCAAGGAGGCAGCTGAAAAGGCAAAGATCGAGCTATCTAGCACGACAAGTACGGAGATTAACCTCCCCTACATCATGCCTGTGGGCGGTATCCCCAAGCACCTAGTACGCACGCTGACTCGTGCTAAGTTTGAGCAGCTCGCCGATCGCCTTATCCAGGCTTGTGTCGCTCCATGTGAACAGGCACTTCGTGATGCTGGCCTCTCAAGAACCGACATCGATGAAGTCATCCTCGTAGGTGGCTCTACCCGTATACCTGCTATTCAGGAAATAGTAGAAAAGATCTTCGGGAAGGCCCCTTCAAAGGGCGTAAATCCTGACGAAGTGGTTGCTGTAGGTGCCGCTATCCAGGGTGGTGTGCTGACGGGTGAGATCAAGGACGTGCTCCTACTAGACGTCACTCCTCTCTCCCTCGGTATCGAGACCATGGGTGGTGTGATGACCCGCCTCATCGATGCCAATACAACGATCCCAACGAAGAAGAGCGAGATCTTCACCACCGCTGTTGATAACCAGCCCGAGGTAGAGATCCATGTCCTACAGGGTGAGCGCTCTCTCGCTAAGGATAATAAGAGTATCGGTCGCTTCAAGCTCGAGGTAGCACCTGCTCCACGCCAGACGCCACAGATCGAGGTAACCTTCGATATAGATGCTAATGGTATCCTCAACGTAACCGCTCTGGACAAGGCTACGGGTAAGCAGCAGAAGATCCGGATCGAAGCCTCCAGCGGTCTCTCCGATGACGAGATCAAGCGTATGAAGGATGAGGCTACGGCTAATGCCGAGGCAGACAAGCGCGAAAGCGAGCGTATCACGAAGCTCAATCAGGCAGATAGTCTGATCTTCCAGACGGAGAAGCAGCTGAAGGAATTTGGTGATAAGCTCTCTGCGGATAAGAAGGCAGCTGTTGAGAGTGCTCTCGCTAAGCTCAAGGAAGCTCACTCCGCACAGAACATCGAAGGTATCGACGCAGCTACGGCTGAGGTACAGTCGGCATTCCAGGCAGCGAGTGAGGAGATGTACCACCACGCTAACGCTGGTGCTGCTGATCCAGCTGCAGGGCAGTCTGCTTCCTCTTCGCAGGCCTCTGGTGACAATATCACCGATGCTGACTTCGAGGAAGTAAAGTAAGCGCAATGAGTTCCTCTCCGAGCGAAGTCTCGGGAGGCTCATATAGATAACAAAGGCGGTGCATCCCTAGTGGATGCACCCCCTTTGCTTGTTTACTGCCCCTTGACCTCTTGGAGTAGGAGCCTTTGGGTTGTACTTAGAAACGGAAGCCGATAGAGAGCCCAAGACGTGGAGAGATGACGGTGGTGCGAAGCCCCGTTATCCTAAAAGTCTGAGCTTGCTTATCGAGTGTAGTCTTGATACCTTCGGAGTCAGACTCTGTTTCATCTAGTAGGAGATTCTCCAGTGTGCTTGCATCAATTTCGGACGTATGGGGTTGCTTGTCATAGAACTTATATGACCCTTCGACCCATCCAGAGCCACGTCCGTTGCTTACCCCGATGATGTACCAGTCGAGGACAATATTTTTCTTTCTCCCCAGGAGCCACTGAGCCCCGATACCTAGCCCGAGGGCATGAGTCTTGAGGTGCTCTTGGTACGTCACCACTCCATCGAGAGGAGCTTTGCCTTGTTGGGGGATGAGGAGGTTTGCCTGGATGTTGCGTTGCTTTATATCCAGGTAGCGGTAATAGAGGGAGATGTAGAAGCCATGCCCTAGTCCCCCATTGGTATACCAGCGGAGCTCTGGGGTGATGGTGAAGTAGCTAAGGTTGGAGACGCTAGGCCACAGTAAGCCTCCTGATCTATAGCTGTAGTATTTGGAGGTATAGGCTCTTCCTGGAGAAGGGAAGCGGGTACCGACCTCTAGACCTAGGCTAAGTCCCTGAGTCAGGACTCGCTCGCCAGATAGGAAATAGTTCCCAAAGATGAAGCCTAGGGGGCTGGCCTTGATCATGGTCCTTCCATTAGAGAGTGTTCTCTCTTGTGTAGTATCGATGGCTCTTTGCTGTGCCACGAGGGGAAGGCTCAGACTAATCAAGAGAAAGGTAGTAAGCGTGCCACGTAGATTCATACGATTACAGTGAGATTTGTTGTCTTGTACTATCCCTAAGTAGTTGGGCTACTCAGGCGCAGTAAAGGTAGAGAAAAAGTCCCACAGTATGAGATCCCTTTCTCCCTAAAAACGCAGTCCCCTCCCCCTAGAGCTAGGGAGAGGGGACTGCTGTAAGGTGTCGAAGAATTAGATGCGTACCATCCCGCTGAAGCCCATGAAGGCCATAGCTAGGATGCCGGCAGAGATGAGGGCAATGGGTATTCCCTTCATCGAAGGGGGGAGCTGGGTACGTGCTAGCTGCTCTCTGATACCAGCGAAGACAGCTAATGCCAGTGTGAAGCCTAGGGCTATCGATACGGCGTAGACCACACTTTCCAGTAGATTGAACTCCTTCTGAATGACTAAGATTGCCACCCCGAGCACACAGCAGTTCGTCGTGATTAGCGGTAGGAAGACCCCGAGGGCTTGGTAGAGGGCTGGAGAGACCTTCTTCAGGATAATCTCCACCATCTGTACTAGTGCAGCAATCACAAGGATAAAGGAGATCGTCTGCATGTAGACCATATCGAGGGGCTCGAGGACAAACCGCTGTAGGAGGAACGTGCACATCGTCGAGAGGGCAAGGACGAAGGTAACAGCTGCTCCCATCCCTAGGGCAGTGTCGATCTTCTTCGATACGCCTAGGAAGGGGCAGATACCGAGGAACTGTGAGAAGACGACGTTATTGACAAAGACCGCAGCAACAAAGATCAGCAGGTAATGTATCATGAGGATCTGTACTTAGAGGTGGAGGGGTTACTTCTTCTTCCCAATCTTGTTAGACAGGGCGATGAGATAGCCTAAAACGATGAAAGCTCCTGGGGCAAGGACAAAGAGCAGTGCCCCGTATTCCTTGGGATAGACAGCGTGCCCAAAGATCGTACCTGCCCCTAGCAGCTCACGCACGAAGCCTAGTAGAGTCAGCGAGCAGGTGAAGCCTAAGCCTATCCCCAGCCCATCAAGCGTCGAGTGTAGGACTGATTGCTTAGCTGCCACTGCCTCTGCACGTCCAAGTACGATACAGTTCACTACGATAAGAGGGATGAACAACCCTAGAGAGGCATAGAGGGAGGGTACATAGGCCTGCATCAGAAGCTGTACGATCGTCACAAAGCCTGCTATCACTACGATGAAGCTCGGGATACGCACAGCATCGGGGACGAGGCTCTTGATCATGGAGATGACGGTGTTGGAGCAGATGAGCACAAACATCGTAGCTAGTCCCATGGCCATACCATTGGCAGCTGAACTGGTCGTAGCTAGTGTCGGGCACATCCCGAGCAAGAGGACGAAGGTAGGGTTCTCCGTCGTAATGCCGTTGCGTATGATAGCTAGTGGATTCATTGGATAAAGGGAGTAAGTGGAGGAGGTCACCTCTTCCCCGCCTTGTGAGCTTTGCTGATACCCTTTTTGAGGTATCGGGGGAAGCTCTTGTGAGGTAGTGGAGCTACCTCTCTAGGGGTAGTGAGGGAAACTCTATCGGGGTATCTAGGGAAGCTGTTTTAGCTTGTTAGAGAGAGCTGTGAGGAGTATCGGTGGAAGCCTCAGAGTAGGAGCTGCTGGGAGTCCCTTCGTGGGGGCTTCTGATGCGATGCTGAGGAGGTGATGAAGATGTTACCTCTGGGCCATCAGTGGGTGGGGGATGGGGGAAGGCTATCTGCACTTGGGGTAGCAGAGCTGGCTATACCTCCTTGCCCGTTCCCAGAGGACGTACCTAGTCCCTGTGCTTGTAGCGAGGTGAAGACGCTCCAGGCACGATTGACAGCGTCTAAGAAGGCTCGGCTACTAATCGTAGCCGCCGTGATGGCATCGACCTTACCTCCATCCTTGGAGACGGAGAGGGGAGAAACAGCCTTCATGTCAAGCCCTCGCATGTCACGGATACCACCCGTCTGGCTCTTTTCGTGGAACCATTCGGGAATCAGTGACCCAAGCCCAGGGCTCTCTGCGTGCTGAAGGACAGAGAAGTCCACGAGCTTGCCCGAGGCATCGAAGCCCACCATCACGGAGATCAGTCCACTGAAGCCCTTGAGGGTGTAGCTCTCTATCGCGAAGCCCACGAGCTGGCCTCCCATCTTGGCCGGATACACGGTAAGGGAGTCGGACTCACCCTCGGGAAGGAAGCGCAGGCGCTCGGCGAAGGGGTTGTTATCAAACTTCGGTGTCACGGCACTAATTGCCTCGACTTTGGCCTTGACTTGAGCCTCCTCAATGGGGGCTTTTGTCACCTTATTGACCAAGGCGAGGATACCGGAGACGATGATGCAGATCCCCGTTAGGGAGAGGAGCATGTTGCGGAGTGTCGAGCTGAGTTTTGCCATAGCCTATCGTCCGCCGAAGTGTCGAGGGCGGATATATATATTGATCAGAGGTGTGAAGCCATTCATGATGAGGATGGCAAATGACATCCCCTCTGGGTAGCTACCGAAGAGGCGGATAAGGATCGTCAGGAGACCGATAAGTGCCCCATAGAGGAGCTGACCACGCTGGCTCATCGGACTCGTCACATAGTCGGTGGCCATGAAGATAGCACCGAGCATCATCCCCCCAGTGAGCAGGTGAAAGAACGGTGAGGGATAGAGCGCAGGGTTGATGAGGTGCATTAGGCCAGAGAAGGCGAAGGCCGTCCCCAGCACTGAAACAGGAATATGCCAAGTGATTACCCGCTTATAGAGGAGGAATGCCAAGCCCAGCAGTAGCGCGATTGCACTGATCTCACCGAGGCTCCCCCCGTGTAGCCCGAGGAGCATATCTAGGGTAGAGGGGACTTGATCCCAAGACATACCTGGCGCTCCAGACTGGATAGCCTTCGCCACACCCAGCGGTGTAGCCCCAGTAGTGGCATCGGTGTAGTGAAGTATCTGTCCAGCCTTGGGCCAAAGGGTCATCTGTGCTGGATAGGCGATCAGGAGGAAGACTCGACCTACGAGGGCAGGATTGAAGATATTCCCCCCGAGTCCCCCGAAGCTCATCTTCCCCACACCTATGGCAATGATGGCGCCGATAGCGACGATCCACCAAGGGAGGCTAGAGGGAAGGTTCATCCCAAGGAGGACGCCTGTCAGGATGGCGGATCCATCACGGATGGTAGGCTCTGTCCCGTAGAGGTACTTGGTGATGAGCCATTCGACGATGATGCAGGAGAGGACACTGACTGCGAGGACGATGAGAGCTCCGAGCCCAAAGGTTGCCAGCGATACGAGACAGGCTGGTATGAGGGCGAGGAGGACAGCGTACATGTTGCGCTCCACGCTATCTCCGCTGTGTATGTGCGGGGAGGGAGAGATGATTAGTTTATCCATGTACCACTTAGCTTTTGCGTGAACGTATGATAGCGGTGACCTTTTGCTTGCCTATGCGGATGAAGTCGAGTAGTGGGCGATTCGATGGGCAGGTATAGCTACAAGAGCCACACTCGATACAGTCTACGATATAGTTCTTCTCCGTAGTCTCCCAGTCGGCATACTGCACGTCTCTCATGAGGAAGGCAGGGTTAAGCCCCATAGGACATACCGAGACACACTTGGCACAGCGGATACAGTTTCTCATGGGACGGCGGACAGCATCCTCTTGGGGAAGGATCAAGATCCCCGAAGTCCCCTTAGTGACGGGAACCTCCGTGCCCAGCAGTGCCTTGCCCATCATAGGTCCTCCGCCGATGATTTTACCGGTATCCTCGGGGAGTCCACCAGAGGCCTCTATGAGGTGTCCAATGGGGATACCAATACGAGCGTGGTAGTTGGAGGGCTTCTCTAGGTGCTTCCCCGTCACAGTTACGATACGCTCTACGAGGGGTTTGTTCTTCTGGACTGCCTCGTAGACGGCGAAGACTGTCCCTACATTCTGCACGACGGCACCAGCAGAGATGGGGAGGGCTCCGCTCTTGATCTGCTTGCGAAGTACAGCATCAATGAGCTGCTTTTCTCCCCCCTGAGGATACTGAACCTTGAGGGGCATGACGGTGATGTCCGTATAGGCCTTTGCTAGCTGGGTGAGGTGTAGGATGGCATCAGCCTTATTGTTCTCTATGCCGATGACAGCTCTAGAGACACCGAGTGCCTTCATGAGGATCTTGACCCCGACGAGTATCTCTGCCCCCTTGGAGAGCATGAGCTGATGGTCAGAGGTGAGGTAGGGCTCACACTCCACAGCATTGATGATAAGTACCTCAGCCTTTTGCCCAGGAGGTGGGGAGAGCTTGACGTGGGTGGGGAAGGTCGCTCCCCCCAGCCCTACGATCCCCGAGGCGGCAATCCTGTCGATGATCTCCTTGGGCTCTAACGAACACTCTGTGACCAAGTCCTCGGAGCGGTCTATCCCCTCCTCCCACTCTTCTTCTGGAGCAACGGCGATGACGATAGCGGGGCGTTTGTACCCGCCTGAGTCGTAGAAACCATCGATCTTAGTCACCTTCCCCGTGACGGAGGAATGGATATTAGCTGAGACGAATCCACCCGTCTTAGCGATCACAGTGCCTACCTTGACCTGATCACCCTTTTGGACGGTAGGTACAGCTGGTGCGCCTATGTGCTGTCCTATGGGTATGATGACCTCCTTGGGCAGGGATATAGGCTGGATAGGACATCCTGCTGAGAGCTTGTTCTCGGGGGGATGAATGCCACCGAGGCGAAACGTGCGTAGCATATATCTATGAGGTATGAGCGTGTCTGATGATGATACTACCCGCTAGGATGCGGTAGGGGTAGAGGGAGTCGTGGGGGCTACGGGTGCGGGAGGTGTCGTCTCGGCAGTAGGGGTAGCCTCAGAGGATGAGGGTGGGGGAGTGGTGCTAGGTGCAGTCTCTTCCTTGGGCGTCTCTTTCTTGGGAGGAGGGAAGCCGATCTCGTGGATCGCATGGGTAGGACATACCACCACGCACTTACGGCAGAGCCTGCATTTGGTGTGATCGATGTAGGAGAGGTTGTCGGCAATGGTAATGGCCTCGAACTTACACTCCTTGAAGCAGAGTGAACAGCCGATGCAGGCATTCCCACAGGCCTTCTTCGCTACACCTCCCTTGTCCTTATTGACGCAACTGACGAAGATCCTTCGGCCCTTGGGGCCTCGACGTCTTAGTTCTATGATGAACTTGGGACAAGCCTTGACGCAAGCACCGCAGGCGACGCACTTGTCCTCAATTATTACGGGAAGTCTGGTCTCGCTATCCATATACATAGCGTCGAATTCGCACGCATGTACACAGTCAGCCATACCGAGACATCCCCAGCTGCAGTCGGTGTCCCCCTTGTAGAGGGCTGAGGCAACGGCACAGCTGGATGCGCCGTCATAGACGTTGGTTCTAGGGCGAGCCTCGCAGGTACCATTACAGCGTACCACGGCGACGAGTGGATCTTTCTTTTCTGCGGCCATCCCGAGGATCGTTCCGACCTTCTCCATCACAGGTGAGCCTCCGACGGGGCAGAAGAGTCCGTCTAGTCCGCCCTCGCTCTTGGCACAAGCCGCTGCGAAAGCTGCACAGCCGGGGAAACCGCAGCCTCCACAATTGGCCTGGGGCAAGACCTCAGCGACCTCTGCTATACGTGGGTCTTCCTTGACCTCGAATTTCTTTGATACGATGTAGAGCAGTCCTGCTCCGAGTGCTCCGATGAGTGCGAGTACAGCTATCGTGATACCCATAGTATGATTAGCGTTGATATGTATCTGAGGGATTGAGGGGATGTACCTCTAGTGCTAGGGTGCGTCTGAGTCCATGAGAGCAGGCGTAGAGAGTCAGGTAATAGAGGCAGAGGGTGGCGAGGGCAAGGAGAATCGAGCTGGTCTCACTCCAGCACAAAATCTCCTGGCCTATACCTAGAGCTAAGAGCAGTAGGAGTAGGGGAGTAACGAAGGCTAGTAGGATAGCTCGCCGACCGATGCTATTCTTACCCTCAACGATGACTGCCTGGCCGACCTCATAGCGTTCAGCCTGGTGTGTCTGTATCGCCAGCAGGCGATCCTTGCAGTCGGCAGTAGTGCAGAAGTCCTTGGCGTGGCACCCAGTACAGGCGCTCAGCTGCTGGATCTTCACGATAAGCTCGCCGGGGTGCACTGCTGCCACGATCCCCATGCGCCGCTCTGACCCAGAGTTCTTTCCGTTCATAGTGGTGATACCTTGAATGGTGAGGAGCTGTAGTTATCAGCTCAGATCAGGGTACCCGCTCCGCAGGGGAGGGGAACCCCCATACAAATCACATCAACAAAAGTAGGTATTCTTTCAGAAAGATACAAGGATGTTTCTCCCCGTTTTTAGGTAGCGTCAGGTATTTTTACAGTGGAGGGTCTTTTTAACTGGTGGTTAAGGGGCTTTTGGGGGTGTGAGGGAGGTTGGGTGTGTTGCTTGAGGGGGATGGGCTCTACTTTGTACTTCTACTTATACATTATATAATAGGACTAGGGACAGCTAGGTGGAGGTATCCTCCGTCTCTAGCTGTCCCTAGTGGACTTGGTGAGGCTCACTGGGCGGAGCCAAGGCCTTTACTAGTCAAGGATTAGGGAGACGTTCTTGGCGATGAGCTGTCCCTTCTCGTTACGGTCAAGCTCTAGCTCTACGTGATCGCCTACGGAGAGGTTGTTGAAGACTACCCCGGAGAGGCTCTTGTAGTGGAAGAAGGCATTCTCTCCAAGCCCGACGTCGATGAAGCCGAAGCCTGCCTTGAGTGCATTGATATACCCCTCTGATATTTCAGGTAGAGGCTCGCTGGCACGCTTGATATGCTCATCTAGGTCTGGGAGCTGGATCTTGCCTACGACCTTGACCTCAGGTGTGGGAAGGGATTCCTGCACGGTCATGGTGAGCTCGGGCTGGGGCTCTTCGGCAAGCTTTACTTCTGCCTCGCCATCTTGATCAGTGGTATCGGCTTCTTTGAGCTCCGTAGGATTGGGGACAGGACGTGTGCGAGCCGTAGGTGCCTGATAGGGGCGACCCTTGGTGTCTCTTAGTCGGTCGTCAGCTCCACTCTTGGCTACAAATAGACCATTGATGATGGGGTCACTACGATAGGCACGGCTATCGATGAGTTCGTTCATCATCACGGGATAAGTCGCTTCCTCTAAAAGTTCAAACGAGGTATAGGTCGTCGTAGGTTCCTTCTTCTGCTCTCCCTCATGCTCCAGATCCCATCCCAGTACCATCACACGAGTACCAAGGGCGTGAAGCTTCTTGACGAGTGGAATATAGTCCCCATCGGCTGCAATGAGTACCACGACATCAAACTCCTGATGAAGTGCACGTTCGTAAGCCTCTAGAGCAAAGAGGACATCCACTCCCTTCTCCTTCTTCTTCCCCTTACCAGCACGAGATAGGGGCAGGTGGTGCTGTGTAACCCCTTCAGCGTTGAGTACATCATCGAAGAGTCGCTCGTAGAACAATACATCCCCTGCAGCCTTGGCAGCCTCACTAGCGGAAAGGCGACCACGGAAGTAGTGAGCGTCTACGATCTTACACAGCTCAGGCTGTGTGGACTCCATCTGTGCAATCTGATAACGTAGGAAGCGATGTAGCCCCCCCACACTTAGTCTACTCTTGCGTTCGTGATGCTGATAATAAAAGGTACTAACATGCCAAAAGTAATTGCCGTCGTAGAAGATACCTACACGGGTGAGTTGAGATTTTTTCTCTTTAGTCATAATGCAAAAATTAAATTGTTATCCATGGGAAGGCAAAGGACTTGCCCACGGCCTACAAAGATAGCTTTTTTGCCTAAAAGGCCGATGCTATCGGGCAAAATGCCCTTCTGAGGTACCGCCTTGTGGAGGATGGGAAAGCCCTATTCCTAACCCTTTGCTCCGTGTAAAGCTTCCCCTTTTTTTCCTTGGAAAACTCGCCCTCAGTTTTTCTTAAGCCCCTCCCTCTACTCCTCTTAAGACACACTTTAATGTACCCTTAGGCTTCTTCTCCTCTTTCGTGCCAAGACTACCCCTATTTGCGAGCAAGCCTTTCCTCTCTGCTCCATCAAAGGACAAAATAGGTGCCCCTATTACCTCTTTGGGGTTTCCCTCGATACCTCTCGGGAGGTTACGAGGGTACCTCTTGGTAGGTAGTGGGGGCACCTCGGAGCGGGTAGAGATAGAGCTCTCTAGGGCTTGTCTTCGCAGAGTTTATTGGGGAAGTGTAGGAGTGGGAAAGGAGGGGGATTTGGAAGTCTCAAAACATATTCTTTAATTTGTACTGAAGGAAGCCGAGGAGATCCTCAGGCACACGTACACGATTCATCCCGAATATAACAAGTCTGACAACATAATAGATAGCCTATAGGAGTAGCATTACATATCTATATAAAGTAAGGTCGAACCACCGTACAGAAGCCCCCAAGGGATCGCCCCAAATGGGATGGAGTATGGCGGTATAAAAGTAAGACGGAAATGAAAAGATATGAAGGCATGATAGATGATGAACTCGTTCATCTCTACGCTGCAGGTTGCAATGAGGCTTTTAATGAGTTGCTGATGCGGTATGATGCGTACGTGCATACCTATATCCGCTATTCCATCTCAGACGAAGACCAGGTAGAGGACGTCTTTCAAGAGGTCTTCATCAAGGTAATGCTCACTATTAGGCAAGGACGCTATACGGCGGAAGGTAAGTTTAAGAGCTGGTTAGGACGTGTAGCACACAACCTTGTGATCGATCACTTCCGCAGACAGAAGGCTCGTGGGACTTCCCAGCCTATCGAGAGCAATGATCCTGAGCAGCCCCTACAGACACTCCAGGTACCCTCATCAGACCTTAGTGCTGAGGAGGCAATCATCCTCAGGGAGCACCTCACCGACCTCAGTGAGGGTATCCGCAATCTCTCTCAAGAGCAACAGGAGGTCGTGCGCCTTCGCTACTGGGAGGATATGAGCTTCAAGGAGATCGCCGAGCAGACGGGGGTAAGTATCAATACCGCTCTAGGGCGGATGCGCTATGCTCTAGCACATCTGAAGCGACACATGCGCTCGTAGCCCGTCCCCCCTTATCCCCAATGACCCTACCCAAGCACTCACTGCTACTAGCTATGAGCCTCTGTGCCCCCTCTCTAGGGGTGGGCACAGAGGCTCATGCACAGAGGGAGGTCATCCAGCACCAGCCGTATGTAGATCTGCGTCGCTACTATCTAGGCTTTCGTATCGGGCTGCACACCTCCGACCTGCACATAGTGAGTAGGGGAAAGCCAACACCCGAGGGCACGACACTCTGGGGTGAGACTCCGAGCTACCAGCCCGGCTTTAGCGTGGGTGTCGTCGGAGGACTTGCCCTAGGATCGGGGCTGGAGCTGCGTCTCATGCCTACCCTACATCTAGGGGAGAGTGAGGTGGCTTATACGGATGGCCAGCGAGAGGTCGGGCGGTATGGTGTGAAGATGCATTCGGTGAGTCTACCCCTAGAGCTGAAGTGGGGAGCTGTGCGACTTGGCAATACCCGTCCCTACATCTCTGCGGGGATCTATGGGCAGACTATCCTCGGTGGTCGTCGGGGGGATGTGCTTCGCCTGCGTGCACTAGACTATGGAGCCTCGTTGGGCTTTGGCTGTGATCTCTACTTCCGCCTCTTCAAGCTCTCTCCCCAGCTTACCTTTAGCTATGGGCTGGGCAATGCACTGGATACCGATCGCAGGGACTTGGGGGAGGATCGCCGCATCTACTATACGCAGGCACTGGAGCGGGTGAAGACACGTATGATCCTGCTCTCCTTTAGCTTTGAGTAGGGGCGTGCTTAGAGTACGTACGATGTAAAAACGTATCTTTGTAGCGTTTTTTAGTATAGTATGCTGTAGGGAGGAGGGAAGAGAGGCTCTTGACCTTCCCCCGATACACCATTATAAGTAGCGACGATTTATGAGCCAAAAGTTCCCCGAATACGAGAGCTTACTGCTAGCAGGGATTAATCAGAAGGTCCTGCACCAATGGCAGGAAGAAGATCTCTTCGCCCGAAGCCTAGCATTGAGAGAGGGTGCTCCCTCCTTTGTCTTCTACGAAGGTCCACCCTCTGCTAATGGTATGCCGGGTATTCACCACGTCATGGCTCGCTCAATCAAGGATATCTTCTGTCGGTATAAGACGATGAAGGGCTATCGCGTAGACCGTAAGGCAGGCTGGGATACCCATGGCTTGCCCGTGGAGCTAGGCGTAGAGAAGGCCCTCGGGATCACCAAGGAAGATATCGGCAAGAGCATCAGTGTCGCTGACTACAATGCGGCTTGTCGCCGTGAGGTGATGAAGTACACCCAGGAATGGGAGGAACTGACACGTCTCATGGGCTACTGGGTGGACATGAAGCACCCCTACATCACCTACGACAATAGATATATAGAGAGTCTTTGGTATCTCCTTAGCGTCATCTACAAGAAGGGGCTACTCTACAAAGGCTACACCATACAACCCTACTCCCCAGCAGCTGGGACAGGACTCAGTACCCACGAACTGAATCAGCCTGGATGCTATCGGGACGTGAAGGATACGACCTGTATCGCACAGTTCCCCATCCTGGATCCTAAGGAAGAGATGAAGGGTCATGGGGCTGCCTATTTCCTCGCTTGGACGACAACCCCCTGGACACTTCCCTCCAACACCGCTCTCTGCGTCGGGCCTACGATCGAGTACGTAGCCGTACGCACCTTCAACCCCTATAGCGGTGACCCCATCACGGTAGTCCTAGCTCTGCCCCTGCTGCACACCCTCTTCGCTCAGGAACTTGAGGGGCAAGAGGCACTCCAGGCTTACCAAAAGGGTGATAAGAAACTCCCCTATCAGATTGTCGGACGCTGGCAGGGTAGCGAACTCGTGGGTATGCACTACGAGCAGCTACTTCCCTGGATGACCCCTAATGGGGATGCCTTCCGAGTGATCTCAGGTGACTTCGTTACCACGAGTGACGGTACGGGGATCGTACATATCGCTCCTACCTTCGGGGCTGATGACAACAAGGTAGCCAAGCAGAGCAACATCGGGGCACTCCTCGTCCGAGACAGAGACGGTAACGAGCGTCCGATGGTGGATATGCGTGGGCGACTTTACCGTATAGAGGATCTCGACCCTCAGTTTGTACAGTCCTCAGTGAACGTCGATGCCTACGGCGAGTTTGCAGGGCGATTTGTCAAGAATGCCTACGATGAGACCCTCGCCGAGAGCGATGAGAGCCTAGACGTCTCCATCGCACTACACCTCAAGGGTGAGGGGAAGGTCTTCCGCATAGAGAAGCACGTACACTCCTATCCCCACTGCTGGCGAACAGATAAGCCTGTCCTCTACTACCCCCTAGACAGCTGGTTCATACGTACCACAGCATGTAGGGAAGAGATGATGGAGCTCAATAATAAAATCAATTGGAAGCCCGAGAGCACAGGCTCTGGACGCTTTGGCAAGTGGCTGGAGAACCTCCAGGACTGGAACCTCTCCCGTAGTCGCTATTGGGGTACACCCCTACCTATATGGCGTACAGAGGATGGGCAGGAGGAGATCTGCATCAGCTCTGTCGAGGAGCTCTACAACGAGATAGAACGCTCCGTGCAGGCAGGCTTCATGGATAAGAACCCTTGGGCAGACTTTACTCCAGGTCTCTATACGCAGGAGAACTACGACAAGATCGACCTGCATCGTCCCTACGTGGATGAGTTCATCCTCGTCTCACCCTCGGGTAAGCCTATGCGCAGGGAGACAGACCTCATAGACGTATGGTTTGACTCAGGTGCTATGCCCTATGCCCAGCTACACTACCCCTTCGAGAATAAGGAACTGCTGGAGAGTGGCCGAGCCTTCCCTGCGGACTTTATCGCAGAGGGTGTAGACCAGACACGTGGGTGGTTCTTCACCCTACACGCCATCGCCACGATGGTCTCCCACCAGAGCTCCTACAAGGCTGTTATCTCTAACGGCCTCGTACTAGACAAGAATGGGAACAAGATGAGTAAGCGTCTCGGCAACGCCGTAGACCCCTTCTCTACAATCCAAGAATACGGCTCTGATCCTCTACGCTGGTACATGATCAGCAACTCCTCTCCATGGGATAACCTCAAGTTTGACCTAGAGGGAATAGACGAGGTGCGCCGTAAGTTCTTCGCCACACTCTACAATACTTATCAGTTCTTCGCTCTGTATGCCAACCTCGATGGTTTCACTGCAGAGGCAGCAGAAGTACCCCTCAGTGAGCGAGCAGAGATCGACCGCTGGATCCTCTCTGCTCTCAACAGCCTCATCCTAGAGGTAGACCGTGATCTCGAGGACTACGAGCCCACCAAGGCTGCTCGTGCTATCGGGGACTTCGTCTCCGAGCAGCTGAGCAACTGGTACGTACGTCTCTCTCGTCGCCGCTTCTGGGCAGGCGAGATGACGACCGACAAGCTCTCCGCCTACCAGACTCTCTATCGTTGCTTGGTCACCGTGGCGAAGCTCATGGCACCTATTGCACCCTTCTATGCAGATCAGCTCTATCGAGACCTCGTCAGCCGAGGGACGAATGCTACGGAGCACTCAGTGCACCTAGCAGACTTCCCCGTGGCAGACCGCTCTGCTATCAATGCTGAGCTAGAGCAGAGCATGAGCCTAGCACAGAGCATCTGCTCCATGGTGCTAGCCCTAAGACGTAAGGTGAATATCAAGGTGCGTCAGCCCCTACAACGCCTTATGATTCCCGTGACGAGTGCCGAGGAGCGTGCTGCGATCGAGCCCGTCATCCCATTGATCCTTAGCGAGGTCAATCTCAAGGAACTGAAGTTCGTATCGGACGGAGGTGAAGGGATCCTCGTCAAGCGTATTCGCCCCGACTTCAAGAAGCTAGGGCCACGCTATGGTAAGATCATGAAGCCCCTAGCAGAGGCACTCACTACCCTCGAGCAGGCTCAGATCCTAGAGCTGGAGCGAGCAGGTATGCTCTCCCTAAGCGTCGCAAACACAGAGGTCGTCCTCGAACGTGAGGATGTGGATATCTATTCGGAGGACATCCCTGGATGGCTCGTAGCCAATGAAGGGACACTGACCATCGCCCTAGATATTACAGTCACCGATGAGCTACGCCTAGAGGGTACTGCACGCGAACTCATCAACCGCATACAGAATCTGAGGAAGCAGAGTGGATTTGAGGTCAGTGACCGCATCCGAGTCCTCCTGCCCGAGGATGAGGAGCTAGCGAAGGTACTTGCTCTCTATGGCTCCTACATCGCCCGTGAGGTACAAGCTGTCAGCATCGACCAACGTACGGGCTTCACTCCGCTACTGGAGATGGATCTAGACGACAGACTTATCCCGATATATATCGAGCGAGAGAATATCTAAAACACGAGCTGGGTGAAGAGTCTCCTCTTTAGAGTCTCCTCGCCCAGCCCTTTACCCACTATACTATCCAATGAGTACAGAAAAGACCTCTTACACGGACGAGGAACTCCAGGAATTTAAGGAACTGATCCTACACAAGCTGGATCAGGCTATTAAGGACTACGAGCTACTGCGAGGCAGTGCGACGAACTCCTCGGAGAACGATGTGGCCGATACACTCCCTACCTTCAAGGCTGTCCACGAAGGCGCAGCATCGCTCTCTAAGGGCGAGGCAGGACGTATGGCTGAGCGTCTGCTGAAGTTCATTCACAACCTCCAGGCTGCCCTACGCCGTATAGAGAATAAGACCTATGGCATCTGCCGTGAGACGGGTAAGCTCATCCCTAAGGAACGCCTACGCGCTGTGCCTCATGCCACTCTGAGCATAGAGGCAAAGCTCAACGAGAAGAAATAAGCATGACCGAAGGCAAAGGCACCAGAAACAACTTAATTATCTGCCTCGCATTTATCTTCCTCCTCCTAGTCATCGACCAAGCAACGAAGATCTGGGTGAAGACGACGATGATCGAGGGAGAGATGCACGAGATCACCTCGTGGTTCAAGATCTACTTCGTGGAGAACGAGGGGATGGCGTATGGGATCACCATTGGGAGTAAGCTCCTACTGACTCTCTTCCGTATTCTAGCCATGAGCGCAGGACTCTACTTCCTCATTAGGATTATCCGTATGGGGCGGTTTAGCTTACCTTTTATCTTGTGCATCTCGCTCGTTGTAGCAGGAGGCTTCGGCAATATCATAGACTGTCTCTTCTATGGTGAGGTGTTCACCTCTAGTCATGGTTCGGTGGCACAATTCGTCACTTGGGGGCAGGGCTATGGGGACTTCCTACATGGCAAGGTCGTAGACATGCTCTACTTCCCGATCATACGGACTACCTATCCCAGCTGGAGTCCCATCCATGCAGGTGAACCCTTTGTCTTCTTTAGTCCGATCTTCAACTTTGCCGACTCCTGCATCACCGTAGGCGTACTCATCTTGCTTCTGTTCTACCGCAAGACCTGCACCACAGCTCTAGAGCTCCTTCAGCGCAAGGGGAAGACCCCCTCTACTCCACCAGAGGTATAGCCATGCTACCCGCCCGACGTCTTATATGCTCACGTCTCACGGCTTACCTAGCCCTAGTGATCCTCTCCCTCGGTGGGATGCAGGGCTGTCGCTCCCGTGGGTGGAATCGGGTGGATCTGCAGACAATGCAGCGTATCATGGGGGAGATGGCGATGGCGGAGGCTTCGTTTTCCGAACGAGGGTTCTCGGATAGCCTTCGGATCATAGGCTATCAGACCCTATTAGCACGCTATGACATCACGCTCCAGGACTGGGATAGCTCGCTCGTCTGGTACAGCACCCACGAGCTAGAGAACTATACAAAGATCTATGAGTACGCTTCGGCTGATCTAACCAATAGGCAGACCCTACTCAAGCGTCGTATAGACAGTCTAGACAACATCCAGGATAGGCTCCGACGCTGGTATGCAGGAGACCTAGACTCGGTGAACCTACTACGAGACAGTATCTCCTACTACCCTGCGGGGAGCTATGTAGAGCGAACCTTCGAGTACACGCCCAATGTGGACTATGGAGGAGGGACACGCATCACCTTTGCTGTACGAGTTCATGGTCAGGGGGCAAAGGGGAGCAAACCTCTTAACCTCAGTCTGCATATTGCACTCACGGACTCTACCCAGCTATCTAAGCTTCTTACTCTCTCCCGCTCAGGGCTACATGAGCTAACTATAGAGCTCCCCGAGGGCAAATCTATGCGTACGGCCTATGGTAGCCTTAGAGGCTTTGCTCCGATAGCCAAGGGGCAGCTACTTGCAGTCGATAGCTTTAGCTTTGCTCGTTATAAGTCCCTCTCTCCCGAGGCTCCTGCAGAGGAGGAAGTCCTATCTGTAGGGGAGGAGGAGAATGCTCCTGAGCCACTATGATCCCCAATCGACTTACACCTAGAGGAGGGGAACGAGAGACTCCCTCGCCCTTCTATGCTAGTCATAACCTTCGTCTCGGAGGCTATAGAGCTCGCTGGATAGCTGTTCGGCTTACTCCTGCAGGTACTCTTGAGCTTCGCCCCTTCACAGAGGAGACGGAGCGAACGATATTCATTAACGGAACTATTACATTAGTCGCTCCAACCCTCCCTCTAGAGCAAGGGTGTGAGGAGTTTATTGACTTCCCCACCTTGATAGGTCTCACTGAGAAGCATGGCTCGTGGAGGCTACTCCTCCCTCATGAGACCAAGGCTGGGGCATAGGGCTAACATAAATAAACTATATCATATGTCTGAACGAAAAGTCCGAGTACGCTTTGCCCCTAGTCCCACTGGGGCACTCCATATAGGAGGTGTACGCACCGCTCTCTACAACTATCTATTCGCCAAGGCACACGGTGGAGAGCTCCTCCTACGCATCGAGGATACGGATAGTCAGCGCTTCGTCCCTGGTACTGAAGCTTATATTATCGAAGCCCTCGAGTGGCTAGGGATACGCTTTGACGAAGGTGTAAGCTATGGTGGAGATCTCGGCCCTTATCGCCAGAGTGAACGTCGAGACATCTATCGAATCTATGTCAAGGAACTGCTAGACAAGGGGAAGGCCTATATTGCCTTCGATACACCCGAGGAGCTAGAGGAGAAGCGTCGGAGTATCCCGAATTTCCAGTATGATGCTTCCACGCGTGGAGCTATGCGCAATTCTCTGAGCCTGCCAAGGGAAGAAGTGGATCGCCTGCTCGACTCTGGCGTACAGCATGTCGTGCGCTTTCTCGTAGAGCCTAATGTAGAGGTAGAGGTGGATGATATGATCCGTGGACGTGTGACCTTCAATAGCTCTGTCCTCGATGACAAGGTGCTCTACAAGAGTGCCGATGACCTACCTACCTACCACTTAGCCAATATCGTAGATGACCATCTCATGCAGATCACACACGTGATACGTGGTGAGGAGTGGCTCCCTAGCTCTCCACTGCATGTCCTGCTCTATCGTGCCTTTGGCTGGGAGGATACCATGCCTCGCTTTGCTCACCTAGCTCTCCTACTCAAGCCCGAGGGTAATGGTAAGCTCAGCAAGCGTGATGGTGATCGGCTTGGCTTCCCAGTCTTCCCCCTTCGCTGGGTTGATCCGAAGACAGGGGAGGTTTCCTCTGGGTACAGGGAGAGTGGCTACCTCCCCGAGGCTGTAGTGAACTTCGTGGCACTACTTGGATGGAATCCAGGCAATGACCATAGTGAAGTCATGAGCCTAGAGGAACTCGTCCGCTACTTTGACATAGAGAAGTGCAGTAAGGCTGGAGCGAAGTTTGACTACGAGAAGGGAAAGTGGTTCAATCACCACTACATCCAGCAGTCCTCTGATGAGCGACTAGCCTTGCTCCTACGTCCTCACTTCGAGGAGGCGCACTATCCCTTTGATCTCGATTTCGTCGTCCGCTGTGTCGCACTTGTCAAGGAGCGAGCACAGACTCTTCCCGAGCTATTTGACCAGCTTAGCTATTTCTTCGCTGCCCCTACAGCGTATGATGAGAAGACGGTAGCTAAGAGATGGAAGGCTGAGAGTGCATCGCAGATGCGGGAGCTAATGGAGCTACTTACATCACTTGCCGAGGATCTGCCAGCTGAGGATACAGAGCAGCGAGTCAAGGCCTGGATCGAGGAGCGTGGTTACGGGCTGGGAGCAGTAATGAACTGCTTCCGTCTCGCACTAGTCGGTGCAGCTAAGGGCCCTCATCTCTTTGATATCACGGCACTCCTAGGGCGCGAGGAGACGCTTCGTCGTCTTGCTCGTATCATTGAGGCCCTTGGATAAGCCTGCATGTGCTATCGATGAATCCACTCTATAGCTTTGCTGGCATTCTTGCCTCTGCGGCACTCCATCTAGCTTCCACTTTCAATCCGAAGGCTCGACTGATCGTCGAGGGACGGCGTGCTACGCCTGAGCGTCTAGGCAAGCTAGATCCTCAGCGTCCCGTGGCATGGTTTCATGCCTCTTCGCTAGGTGAGTTTGAGCAGGGGCGTCCGTTGATCGAGGCGCTACGTCGTACACATCCCGAGTATCAGATCCTCCTCTCCTTCTTTAGTCCCTCTGGCTACACCGTGCGGCATGACTATGCTGGGGCAGATGTGGTCGTCTACCTTCCCTCAGATCGTCAGCCTTCGGTAGATCGCTTCCTTGAGCTGGCTCATCCTTCACTGGTGGTCATCGTCAAGTATGACTTCTGGCCAACTATGCTCTATGCACTGGCCAAGCGTGGGATTCCTACCTACTTAGTCTCGGCGATCTTCCGTAGGGAGCAGTTATTCTTCCGCCCATGGGGGGGATGGTATCTGCGTCTTCTCAGACTCTTCAAGCATCTCTTCGTTCAGGATGAGTCCTCTAGGAGTCTCTTGGCAGAGCATGGTATCAAGGCTGTGAGTGTGACGGGGGATACACGCTTCGATCGTGTGATCGAGATTGCAGAGGAGGCAAAGGATATCCCGGAGGCTGCTTGCCTAGAGGGGCGAGTCCTCGTTGCGGGAAGTTCGTGGCCAGAGGATGAGGAGCTACTTATCCCATACTTCAACGAAGCTCCCTCTGACTTTAAACTCATCATTGCCCCTCATGAGATTCATGAGGAGCACCTACGTGCCATTGAGGCCAAGCTCAAGCGTCGCTTTGCTCGCTATACTGAGGTCAAAGCAGGTCGTGTGACTAGCCCCTACGACTGTCTGATCATAGACTGCTTCGGTCTGCTCTCCTCGATCTATCGATACGGGCGATATGCTTATGTCGGTGGGGGCTTTGGGAAGAGTGTCCATAATACTCTAGAGGCTGCAGTCTATGGGATACCCGTCTTCTTCGGCCCCGAGATACATAAGCATCGGGAGGTAAGAGAGCTCTGTGCTCAGGAGGTCGGCTTTGTCCTGCATTCGCAGGAGGAACTGGCCGAGTTCATTGTACGCTTTGATTGTGAAGAGGAAACCAAGGCTCTAGCAGCCCGCTCCGAAGCCTACTTTGCTACACAGCGAGGGGCGACGAAGACAATACTCGGTGCTCTCTTTCCTGAGGGATAGACCTCCCGAGATATAAGAGACTATGAAAAGGAAGGCGACACACTCCTAGATATGGAGTGTGTCGCCTTCCTTTTTGCCCTTGATGGGGGCATCTTCAGTCGATCTCACTAGAGATCTTCGTAGATGTGTACCCAGCCGTGGGTGTCGGGATAGTCGCCGTACTGGATAGCACGTAGACGTTCATAGAGCTTGATCGATAGTGGACCGGGCTTACCATCCTTGCTGATGATATAGCTCTTCTTGAGGTCTAGGTCATCGACACGCTCGATCGGGCTAATTACAGCGGCTGTGCCACAGGCTCCTGCTTCCTCGAAGGTCTCTAGCTCCTCGACGTGTACGGGACGACGCTCCACACGTAGACCGAGGTCTTCGGCTAGCTGCATGAGACTCTTGTTGGTGATAGAGGGTAGGATAGAGGTGCTCTCTGGGGTAATATACGTATTGTCTCGTATACCGAAGAAGTTGGCTGGCCCGCACTCGTCGATGTAGAGCTTCTCCTTGGCATCGAGGTAGATCACAGCGGAGTAGCCCATAGAGTGAGCTATCTCACCAGAGCGTAGGCTGGCAGCATAGTTACCCCCGACCTTGTAGGTACCAGTACCTAGGGGTGCTGCTCGGTCATAGCCTCGCATGATCGCCATTGGAGTGGGGCGGAAGCCTTCCTTGAAGTAGGCACCCACTGGGGTGACGAACATGAGGAACATATACTCGTTAGAGGGCTTGACCCCGACCTGCTTCCCTAGACCGATCATGAGGGGACGGATGTAGAGCGAAGCACCACTCTCATAGGGAGGGATGAACCGCTTGTTTAGTCGAAGCATCATGTCGATAGCCTCTAGGAAACGCTCTGTCGGTAGCTCAGGCATGAGGATCCCTCGGCTAGTCTGCTGCATACGCTGGGCGTTCTCCTCGGGGCGGAAGACACGTACCTTGCCATCCTTCCCACGGAAGGCCTTGAGTCCCTCGAAGGACTCCTGCCCATAGTGTAGGCAGGTGGCTGCCATAGGGATGGTGATCATGTCGGATGAGGAGATCTCCCATTCGCCCCATTGGCCATTGCGCCAGTAGCAGCGTACGTTGTAGTCGGTAGGGATGTAGCCGAAGCCGAGACTCTTCCAGTCTAGGAGCTCTTCTTGTGGTTCCATACTATACGTTAGTTTCTTAAATTGGTGTGTATATAAATCTTAGTGCCCCGTATGCTGACGGATGATCTCTCCGCCACGCTCCAGAGCCTGCATGTTCATAGGGATGAGCTTGTGGTGACGCTCGGGCAGAGACTTCTCTAGTCCCTTGCGGATGCTATCGAGGGGGAGCATCGGATGTACCGATAGAGTTGCCCCGAGGATGAGCATGTTGAAGACCTTGGCATTACCCATGTTGTTCGCTTCGTCTGTCGCTGGGACTTCGTAGATCTTGATATCCTCACGTTCGGGGATGTGGGTCACACCATTGGTGTCGTAGATGAGGATACCACCGGGCTTGACACGAGGGGTAAACTTATCGACTGAGGGTTGGTTGAGGGCGATGACGACGTCATACTCGTTGACGAGAGGAGAGCTGACGGCCTCGTCACTGATGATCACGGTGACGTTGGCAGTCCCACCTCGTTGCTCAGGGCCATAAGAGGGCATCCAGCTGACGTTCTTATCTTCCATGAGCCCAGAGTAGGCGAGGATCTTACCCATCGAGAGGACGCCCTGCCCCCCGAAGCCGGCTATTACTAGTTCGCAGGTCATAGTAGTAGGTGTATTAGAGTGGGAGTTAGACGTTCTTCAGGTCACCTAGTGGATACTCTGCGAACATGTGCTCTGCCATCCACTTGTTGGCCTCATCGGGAGACATCTTCCACCCCGTATTACAGGTGGAGACGATCTCTACGACGGAGGTGCCTCGGCGATCCATAGCGTTCTGGAAGGCCTTGCGAAGCGCTTTCTTAGCCTTCATTACTGCACCTGCTGTATGTACAGACTGACGGGTGACGTAGCAGGTGCCGTCTAGTAGAGCGAGTAGGGACGAGATCTTCAGTGGATATCCGTTGAGCTCGGTGTTACGTCCCTGAGGGGAGGTAGCGGTCTTCATCCCGATGAGGGTCGTGGGGGCCATCTGTCCTCCGGTCATACCATAGATACCATTGTTGATGAAGACGATCACGATATTCTCACCTCTATTGCAGGCATGGATCGTCTCTGCTGTACCGATAGCGGCGAGGTCACCATCACCCTGATAGGTGAAGACCATCTTGTCGGGGTTGAGTCGCTTGACTGCCGAGGCGAGGGCTGGAGCACGTCCGTGTGCAGCCTCCTGCCAGTCTACGTCGATGAACTTGTAGGCGAAGACGGCGCAGCCCACAGGAGCGATGCCGATCGTCGATTCCTCCATTCCCATCTCTGCTATCGTCTCAGCGACTAGCTTATGCACGACCCCGTGGCTACAGCCTGGGCAGTAGTGCATCATCGTATCATTCATTAGGGAGGGCTTGGCATAGACCAAGTTCTCGGGCTTGATATGATCTTTTATATTAGATGTTGGTGCCATAGTGTATAGTGGGGCTATCCCTTCTTAGTAAAGACCAGTTGCTTCAGATAGTAGAGTACACGCACGACGATGGCTGCTAGGCCTAGGCTCTGGAAGAGTCTCGGGTTGGTATCTCTACAGGCGAAGAAGGCCACAATCGATCCTATCGCTAGGATGAAGAACCATACCTGTAGGGCTAGGTCTATGCGGTCTTGCTTGCGACGGCTACTGGGTCTATTCATATCACTTTTCGATGAGTAGTTTCTTTAGGTTCTCAAGGATTTCACTTGGAGAGAAGAGCATCCCACCCATACGGCCGTAGTGCTCTACTGGTATCTGACCATTGACGGCTAGGCGTACATCCTCTACCATCTGCCCTGCATTAAGCTCTGCCACGAGGAAGCCCTTAGTGTGGCTACAGTGCTTTTGGATAGCAGCCTTGGGGAAAGGCCAGAGGGTGATCGGGCGGAGAAGTCCTACACGGAGTCCCTCAGCACGAGCCTGCTCTACGGCCTTCTGACAGATACGGGCAGAGGAGCCGAAGGCCACTAGGATATAGTCTGCGTCCTCGGTCTGGATCTCTTCGAAGCGTACCTCATTCTCTTCGATGAGCTTGTACTTGGCTTGGAAGCGCTCGTTGTTGTGCTCCATGATGGAGGACTCGAGCTCCAGAGAGGTGATGATATTGGGCTTGCGTCCGCCCTTACGCCCTAGGGTAGCCCAGGGGCACTCGGCACGGACCTCATCCTCGGTGCGTCGTGGAGTAAACTCAGGGAGACGTACCTTCTCCATCATCTGCCCGATGATCCCATCGGCTAGGATGATAGCAGGGTTGCGATACTTAAAGGCGAGCTCGAAGCCCAGTGGGACGAAGTCCGCCATCTCCTGCACGGAGTTGGGGGCGAGGGTGATGAGGCGGTAGTCACCATGTCCTCCACCCTTGACGGTCTGGAAGTAGTCAGCCTGGCTAGGCTGGATGGTGCCTAGACCTGGTCCTCCGCGCATTACGTTGACGAGTAGACAGGGGAGCTCTGCTCCTGCGATGTAGCTGATCCCCTCCTGCTTGAGGCTCATACCTGGGGAGGAGGATGAGGTCATGACACGCTTGCCGCAGCCAGCGCCTGCATAGACCATGTTGATAGCAGCTACTTCGCTCTCTGCTTGTAGGACGACCATCCCCGTGGTATCCCAGGGATGCTCCTCGGTGAGGGTCTCTAGGACCTCAGACTGTGGGGTGATCGGGTAGCCAAAGTAGCCATCGACTCCTGCTCGGATAGCAGCATGGGCGATCGCTTCATTGCCCTTCATGAGTTTGATTTCTTCTGCCATAGTGGATGCTGTTGTGTGTCAGTGATGTACTTAGGGGTTCGTTCACTCTTTCCACTTGTAGACGCTGATGCACCCATCGGGGCATACGAGCCCACAGCTGGTACAGCCGATACAGTCGTTGTCGTTCTTCAGTCGTGCGTAGTGGTAGCCTTTGTTGTTCACATCCATGGGATGGAGCTCAATGACGTCGGTTGGACAGGCCACAACACACAGATCACAACCTTTACAGCGCTCTGTGTCTACGACGATTGTTCCTCTTGTTTTAGCCATCGTTCCAATGTGTTGTAAATCGTTTGTGTCGTGTCTTTCCCTCTGGCTAGGTTATGCTCTTTCAGGGGAGGGGGTGTGTTACTCACCCTGTGTACCCAACTAGGGGGATTGACACCTCAAATATACCAAATAATTGCTATTGCGCATATTCTCTGTACTTAGTGTCTCTCCTCATCTGGTCGATATGCCAGCCTTTGCACTTCCATTTAGCTTTTCCTTTCTCTAGGTAGGTTCCTGCCATACAGCTTCTTGGGGGTGGACTGTAGCCTTGTTCAGCTAAGGTTTTTCCTACCCTATGTAGGTGTGGGAAGGTCATCTATCTGTTAGGGCTGACGCATGATCTCTCTCGCACACTCCAGCCTTTGGATCTTCGGGGATATCATTTCATATTCCAGAGAGCCCCCATACCTAGAGCTCCTACGTATTATCCCCAAGAAACAGATATACAAGCGAGACCTACAGAGGATATACTTAGAGCGAGGTAGTGTACACGCGTGTATACAGTAGTGTACACGTGGGTATACAGTTGTGTACACATGTGTATACTCACCCCTCCTAGGTAGTAGGTATTCGCTTGGCATATCTATACTAGGACATAGATATTTCTATCTTCGGTGTATGCTCCTTGACGACACTGCTCTCGCACTGGGAGAATTTTATGCGTCGACCCTAACCTTCTGTCACTAGGCTCTTGCTTTCTCAAAATAAATCGCTAATTTTGCACCGCATTTCATCTGCTCTTTATTGGGTAGAGCCCGTTTGGGTAAGAGTGCTTACTTAGGTCGAATCGCTAGCTCAGTTGGCAGAGCACATCCCTTTTAAGGATGGGGTCCTGGGTTCGAACCCCAGGCGATTCACCGAAAGCGGTTACCGTGAGGTAACCGCTTTTCTTTTATGCTGATGGCTGGTCTCTATGGATCGAGACCACAAGCATGGATCATAAGAGAAATGCCGACCCCGACTACAGAGGTAGTCAGGGTGGGCATTCTGCTCTTTGGGTGGGGGGAGCGCTTTGTGGTAAAGCTGTTGGGATAGGCTTGACTAGCTCCCTTTATGAATGTAACCTACGGGAAGTATATTATGCCCTAGGGGAGTGTCCTAGCTTTCGATAGCAGAGGATACCTTGTAGACGTAGCGATAGATCTCGTCTCGTATCTGAGCGAAGGAGGGGTGCTCGATAGCTCTATTCGATAGTAGGTGAAGGTCTACCCAAGGCAAGCCCTCGCCATAGGGTGGCTGTAGGTAGTCGAAGGGTAGAGGATGAAGCCCCATACGTGCATAGAAGGCTAGCCTTCGCTCTGCCATCGGGCTATAGCCAGCAGGCTCGCATTCGAGTACGACTGGATACTCATCATCGTACTTGTAGCTGAGCATCTCGATGACCTTAGCTCCCAGTCCTTGTCCTCGATAGGCGGGATCGATGACGAGGTATTCAAAGTAATGTGCCGAGGGAAGTTCCCATCCGACAGCAAAGCCGATAGGAGTCTCATCCAGACGGATAAGCCAAGCGATATGCTCCCACTGGCTCATGCCGAAGAGCTGTCCCCAAGGACGACGCTCCTCGATAGGGAAGGACTCTTCGTAGATGAGCCTTAGGTGCGCAGGGGGCTCATTGCCCCAGGTCAGTGCAGCTAGCTCTAGCTGTGCCATAGTGTATCAAGAATATCTACGTGGGTAACGCAGGAGGATAGCAAGCAGTGCCATCCCGCCCATGATAAAGGTGTAGTAAAGATAGGGAATGATCTCGATCGGGGAAAGTCCCGTAAGGCTCGCTGCTAGCAGGAGCTGAGCACCGTAGGGGATGATGCCCTGAATGAAGCAGGAGAAGGTATCCAGGATGCTCGCCGACTTGCGTGGGTCGAGCTGATACTTGTCGGTGATCTCTCGGGCTACCTTGCCCGTGGTGAGGATAGCTATAGTGTTGTTGGCCGTACAGAGGTTAGCCAGCGAGACGAGGGCTGCTATGGCGAGCTCCGCACCACGCTTGCCACTGATATGACGGGTGAGCTTCTCTAGTAGGTAGTCTATCCCACCATTATAGCGTATGAGCTCCAGCATCCCTCCCGCTAGTAGCGTGACGGTGATGAGCTCCCCCATTCCTCCGATCCCTTCGCCTAGAGCCTTCGTCCAGTCCCACACCGTGACATCTTCCAAGGCAAAGACGAGTAGACCACTCGATACGATCCCGATAATCAGGACGAGTAGGACATTCAGCCCGCCTACTGCTGCCAGTAGGACGAGGCAGTAGGGGATCATCAGCCAGGCAGGCTGCGTCATCTCTCTAGGCGTAGCAGGTAGATCAAACCCTCGTACGAGGTAGATCCCGAGTGCAATAAGAGCAGCAGGGAAGACAATGCTGAAGTTTACCTTAAACTTGTCCCGCATCCCACACCCCTGCGTGCGAGTAGCAGCGATCGTCGTATCAGAGATGAAGGAGAGGTTGTCTCCGAAGAAGGCTCCACTAGCCACGATAGCGACCACATAGGCATCTGACACACCGAGGCTCTCAGCTATCCCTAGTGCTATGGAGGCTAGAGCGACAAGTGTCCCGACACTCGTCCCGATGGAGAGGGAGATGAAGCAGGAGGCTATGAAGAGCCCAGGTAGGAGCATAGAGGCTGGTAGGACACTCAGGATCACATCCACCGTAGCTGTGACAGCACCGACACTCTTAGCTCCTCCTGCGAAGGCACCAGCGAGGATGAAGATCCAGATCATCATCAGGATATTGGTATCGGCTGCTCCTCGGGAGAACTGCTGGATACGTTCCATCAGCCCGAGACCTCGGGTGATCGCCACAGCGTAGCCCGAGGCCACGAGGAAGGCCACAGCAATAGGCATCTTGTAGAAGTCCCCCGAGACGATCGAGGCGACGAGATATACCAGGAGGAAGACGACTAGTGGGGTCAGTCCAAACCAACTAGGACGACGGGTAGGGGTAGCGGTCTGCTGCATATACGTGCTAATACTCAAGTAAGAATGAAGGAGGTGGTCGATACGGGAGGGCATCACTGCCTAGCCCAAGAGCCCTCTGCTCCTATATGGAGCTAGGAGCGTGAATGAGTGAGTCGCAAAGGTACGTAAACTAAACTAAAACGCCCCAAGGCTCAGTGCTGAGCCTTGGGGCGTTTGCCGTATATGGAGTGGAGCCTTAGGCCTTCTTGCCTTGGTTAGCTACAGCCTCCATGAGCTTCTTGATCTCCTCTGGATCACCGAGGAAGTAGTCCTTGACGAGGTTGAGGTTATCATCGAACTCGAAGACATAGGGTACTGCCGTGGGGAGGTTCAGCTCAATGATACCTTCGTCAGAGATGCCCTTGAGTACCTTGATGATACCACGTAGACTATTACCGTGAGCAGCTACTAGGACATCATCGTGCTCCATGAGCGAGGGGAAGATCTCACCCTCCCAGTAGGGGAGTGTACGAGCGACCGTATGGCAGAGAGCCTCAGTCAGAGGTAGGTAAGCAGGGACGACACCTGCATAGCGAGGGTCAGCCTGTGGAGCACGAGCGTCCGTAGCCTCTAGTGGAGTGGGAGGGACATCGTAGCTACGACGCCAGATCTTCACCTGAGCATCGCCATACTTCTCTGCCGTCTCAGCCTTGTTCAGCCCCTGAAGCATACCGTAGTGCTTCTCGTTGAGGCGCCAGCTCTTGGAGACAGGGATCCAGTCGAGATCCATGACGTCGAGGATCTGATTGAGGGTCTTGATGGCACGCTTGAGGTAAGAGGTATAGGCCTTGGTGAAGTGGAAGCCGTTCTCCTTGAGGAGCGCACCAGCCTTCTTTGCTTCTTCTACACCCTTCTCTGAGAGGTCTACGTTGGTCCAGCCAGTGAAGCGGTTTTCCTTGTTCCATACGCTCTCACCATGGCGTATGAGTACGATTCTCTTCATAATTATTCTTGTATTACGTTGATTAAGTTACATCAATACTGGGGCAAAGATAGTCAATTACGCTTGTTGGGCATTGAGCTCTCTGAGAAGTTGGCGGACGGGTTCACGCCAGTCCTCACCATTCTTAGGGCAGTAGGTGTGGATGCCGAACTCTGCTGCCATCGCTACGTTTGCAGGCCCATCATCGAGGAAGAGGGTCTCTTCGGGCTTCATCTCTCCTTCGCTAATCATGCGCTCGAAGATCCGGCGGTCAGGCTTCACTAGCCCCATCTCGCAGGAGGCGAACTTCTTCACGCAGAAGGAGGAGAGAGGGCGCCCCGAGGGGAGGAACCGATCACTCTCACAGAAGTCCATCACGTAGGGGTTCGTATTGGAGAGGATGAAGATGCGGTAGTCCTTCAGCTCCTCATCGATGAAGTCAAACTTATAGGTATCGACAGAGCGCAGGAAGCCGAAGTAGGCGTGGGCGATCTCGTCATAGGTGAGCTCCCGTCCAGCGGAGGCACTGAGGGCAGCTCTGAACTCAGGCTCGGTCATCCGACCATCCTCCACCTGGAGAAAGTAGCCACTCTGTAGGTAGGGGTCGAGCATCTTCTCGACGTCCGGCACACCAAGTGCATCGAAGCGGCGAAGTGCCTCCTCCCGATCAAGGGTAAAGAGCACTCCACCGAGGTCTAGTACGATGTTTCTTATCATCTAAATAGGGGAATATGAGTAATCTTACGTCGCTGACTACTTGGGCTGCATCGTGATCAGAGGGATGAGCATCTCCTCCATCGAGATCCCTCCGTGCTGGAAGGTATCCTTGTAATACTGCACGTAGTAGTTGTAGTTATTGGGGTAGGCAAAGAAGTCGTCGTTGTAGCTGAAGACATACTTATCGGAGAGGTTCACCTGGGGGAGCCCGATCTTCGCTGGGACACTGACCTCATAGACCTCCTTGGGATTGTAGGATAGGGACTTGCCGACCTTGTAGCGGAGGTTAGTATTGGTATTCTTATCTCCGATGATCTTCACTGGGGTATTGACCCGTATGGTGCCGTGGTCGGTAGTGAGCACGACTCGATAGCCCATCTCGGAGATGTGCTTGAAGAGGTTGTAGGTCGTCGAGTGACGGAACCAACTCTTGGTCAGCGAGCGGTAGGCCGCCTCTGTATTCGCTAGCTCGCGGATCATCTTGCTCTCAGTACGTGCATGAGAGAGCATATCGACGAAGTTCAGCACGATGACGTTCAGGGGGAACTGCTTCAGACCATTGAGCCCCGAGAGGAGACGCTCCCCGAAGCGTGCTTCGTAGACCTTGTTGTAGGAGAAGGGGTAGTTCTTGCGATAGCGCTGTAGGAGGGTCTGGATCATAGGCTCTTCGTTGAGGTTCTTCCCCTCCTCGCTCTCCTCATCCACCCATAGGTCGGGGAACATCTTCGCTATATCTAGTGGCATCAGCCCTGAGAAGATGGCATTACGAGCGTACTGCGTGGCTGTGGGGAGGATCGAGAGGTAGAGATCCTCCTCGAAGGTGTAGAATTCGCTGAGCATCCCCTTGACGGTCTCCCACTGATCGTAGCGGAAGTTATCGATGAGGATGAAGAATACCTTCTCCCCTGCATCCAGTAGAGGGAAGACCTTGGTCTTGAAGAGGTCGGGGCTCATCACGGGGCGGGTAGCAGGCTCACGTATCCAGCCCTCGTAGTTCTTGGCGATGAAGCGACAGAAGAGTCTTCCAGCCTCTGCCTTCTGCATATCTAGGAGCTCACGCATCTGTGCGTCCCCATGCTCTAGCTCTATCTCCCAGTGCACGAGGCGCCGATAGAGCTCCTTCCATTCCTCTAGGCTGAGGCGGTCGCTCATCTGTGCGCTTAGCTGTGCGAACTCCTGACGGTAGTTCATCGTCGTGGCTTCGCTGATGATACTACTCTGGTGGAGGTTCTTCTTCAGCGAGAGGAGTAGCTGATTGGGGTTCACAGGCTTGATCAGATAGTCTGCGATCTTACCTCCAATCGCTTGGTTCATAAGCTCCTCCTCCTCACTCTTGGTGACCATGACAATGGGGACGAAGGGACGTAGCTCCTTGATGCGCTGTAGTGTGTCGAGTCCCGTCAGTCCAGGCATGTGCTCATCGAGGAAGATTAGGTCAAAGCTCTGATTCTGTACGGCGTCAATGGCATCATTGCCACTGAGGACGGGGGTTACTTCGTAGCCCTTGTCTTGTAGGAAGAGGATGTGGGGCTTGAGCAGGTCGATCTCATCGTCTGCCCATAGGATTTGATATACCTTATTTGTACTCATTCTGCGTCGAAAGGGAAAAACATTTAGTGTTATAACGAAGCAATTGCCCCACTAAGATACATGATTCGCAGGAATAGTCCCTACGAAATGTCTCATTGCTCCCTAGGCTCTTGCTATGTCGTCAGCAATAGCAGTAGACGTATCGCTTGTCTAGGGTGAAGCTTTATACTAGCTTTACGCTGGAGTTTAACTAACATACAATGATAGACACAATGGATAACACGGTAAAGAGTATGGAGCTAAGGGCAGCAGACCGGCCCACCGTAAAGCAGAAAATGGGGGACATCCTCCTAGATATATCATGGCGTAGCCTAGCTCGTAGATACTTCGGTAGGTCTTCCTCGTGGATCTACCACAAGATGGAAGGTATATACGGAGGGCACAACGCTGGCTTCACAGAGCAGGAGCTGGCAGAGCTCAAGGGGGCACTCTACGACCTGTCCGATAGAATAAGGCGTAGTGCAGATGCTCTATCAGAGGGGTAGAGTTCTTAGTCTAAATAAAGAACCATCTAAGCTGATATAGGCCACACCAGCGAATCAATCTCGCTAGTGTGGCCTATATCGGCTTAGGTAGCCTTGCGGAAGTAGTAGACATACTTGAGGGCTCAACCCTTGCGAGTGAACATGGGTATATCGGGATGGTGCAGCGAATGAATGCAGGCAACGACATGGGTCGTTAAGGTTAGTCGAGCGACACGAAGGAACGGAACCGGACACTAATCACAACCTGCGAGGTGAATGAAGATACGGCTCTGTGTGTAGAGGAAGTTGCTAATCACCACATACTCTGTTGGGTGTGTTTGTCCATGTATCTTAATAGAGATTTATAGCTCCTCCTTGGGGCTTAGGGTTGAGGATGAAGTCTCTAGAGGTCGAGGACAAAGTGGTCGAGGTGTCTACACAGAGTATAGTAGCATCTGTGTCCTAGGTGTAAACTTACCAAGAGTATACCTACTACCTAGGAGGGTAAGGTATACACGTGTGTACACAACAGTATACCTGCGTGTATACAACTGTGTACACGCGTGTACACAACCTCGCTCTAGGTATGTCCCCGATAGGGCTCTCGTATGCCGATCTTCCTCGGTTAACGCTAGGAACTCCAGAGATACATCTAAGACACCCTTGGATATAAAATAGGCCAGAAAGGGAGTCAAAGAGTGGAGAATCCTAAAAGAGATTGTGCATTAGCTCTAGGGATGGGGCTACTTTTTCTTCTCAGTTAGGATGTCTGTAACTTAGCTTGCATAATCTGGAGACCTCTAGTACTGGTATCTGGATACAAAAGATGAGGTTCGACGTCCCCACTTGGGATGTTTTTACGGTGGAGTAATCTATGTTTATGATTAGCACTCCAAAGTAGTCCTATAGAGCTAAGCAAAACATTGATAAACCGACTGGATCGAGAAGAGCAATTAAGAAGAAAATACTTGGTCTTGACTCCAGAATTGGGGCTATAGGGTGGTGTCTAATCATCCTGAATGAAAATAGGAGGGCAGAGTAGCCTAGGGATAGATAGTAATATCGTCCCCCTTTCCTCTGATGGTGCCAAGAAGTTCACAAGAGGTGAGGCTATCTGCATGAATAGGATACGTGCAATGGCTCGCAGTATCCGCAAGGGTATTGAATCAACACTAGCTATGACTAGGAGCCTGAAGAAGGACCATTATGAGCATAGGTCATCCCCAATGAAGCTCTTTAGGTCTTTAGGCTACCCCCTGCTAAACTTTTAAAAGCTACGAGCTTGAACTGTTACAGCTAAGTGATGCTGAGCCTAACCGAACTAGGCAGAGTGCTATCCCATGTCAATCAGAAGTGAGCCTACAAGCACAGAAAGGTAAGTGAGGAAGTCGAGGCAAAAAGGTAGAGTGAGAGGCTATCTGGCTCAGCTCAAGGGGGCATTGCAGATCCTAAAAGGAAGGAATAGAACATAAATCAGCACTACGAAGAAGAACTAAAGTCTGATCAACAAACCGTATCTGAGGGTGTTTATTATACCTACCACATCAGGGGGTAGGACTATCCTCCAGAGCGTTACGTCAAGATATATGACCACATCATGGCGATGCAGAGGATCTTGTACCCCGAGCTCCTTGTGACGTGCTAATTGGAAAGAAACAAGATCATATTAACTTCTATCAAGGGGCTCTGAAGTCATGCGAACTCTGACTCTCCTTTTGTGAGCTTGAGAAAATGGAGTAGGTTATACAAGTAGAACAGAATAACAAGGGTGCTGTCGAAGAGCTTGTTGAGATGACTATCCAGCTCTTTTTTAGAGTTATCCTCTAAGGCTCTTCGATCCCAACCCTCCTTAAT